>NZ_RQET01000001.1:300000-474571 GCF_004769195.1 Leptospira fletcheri | reverse complement strand
AATCATTTTCTCTTTCAGAAGAAACTGGGGCCACCGGTTTTTCGATGACTGTCAGGTGAATACTATCTCACCACATTTCTTTGGATCGGTCGGTCGCTTCGGGATGTACTTAGAGACAGTCCTTTCGGAAATATCGTATCCGATTTTTTGTAGCAAGCCGTGAAGTTTTGTTGCTCCCCAGATTCGATTTTCTTTGGCGACCCTTCGAATGAGCTTGATTACGGGCCAAGCGACATTGGGTCGTCCGGCCTTTTTTCGTTTGGAAATCGTTGCCCAGAAGGTCTTGAATTTCTGTTTTCTCCAAGTGAGAAGGGTGTCAGGAGAAACGATTGCGAGATTCGTTTTCCAATCGTAGAGAACATAGAAAAGTAAAACGAGGGTCAGTCGTTGGAAAGGTTTGGTATGAAACTTTTTCTTTCTTCGCTTGTAGGCTACGATTTGCGTCTTTAGGAATAGAATTTGAAGTTCAGTTTGGGTTTCCGTTTTGTGCTGAGACAGGAAGTAAAATAGAAAGAAGAAGTTTGTCAGGAGGGATAGCTTATAGTGCATTGTTGATTACTTTTATTTAAATAAAAGCATAGAAATAATATGTTCCAACGGCGGGAATATTAACTAAGAAGAGGTTATAAAAATTCGGTTGTAGGAGGATTAGGAATAGATATCTTTTCTATGCCCAATAGCGATAACCTCAACAACCAGTTTCATATCGACGATGTCGTAAATGATTCTATAGTCTCCTTTTCGAATGCGATAACCATCTCGTCCCTTTAGTTTTTTTACACCTTGAGGTTTTGGATTCTTCGCAAGGCTTTCAATTGTTTTGAGTAAAGTCTCTGCGACTGAATCCGGAAGTTTGTCGAGTTGTTTGCCTGCAGTTTTAGAGAGGAAGACGAAATATTCAGGCATGTTTCCGTTTAGTTTTTCTAGATCTAAGATAATCCGTTAGGGGAGTTGGCTTTTCGTTTTTAGCCTTAACTGCGTCGTAGAGTTTAATATCTTCGAGTTCTTCTGAGTTTTCGAGTAAGGTTTTATATTCTTTGATAGAAAGAACTACTGAGAGTTTCTTCCCTTTTTCGTCGGTAATAAATTGCGGATGAATTAGTTTCATATTATTTTCCCCATTTTACTTTTTCAGGATGTTGCTGCCTTACATTAGGATGGTATGTTTCTTTTCCAGTGGATAAGATCTGTGTCGGTATATTGTATTTTGCTTGGATTGAGGTTTTCCTATAAGACTTTGTTTGGCATTCTGCGACTCTTTTTAATTCCGATACGAAATTATAATTTATGAACTAAATCTACAAGCATTTTAGTGATAAAAATTTGGCTTAGAATCACAATTTGAGCGTGAGCCGGTAGAATCTCCGCGCACAACTCCGCGAAGGATCGAACCGTGGTCAAGTTATTGGAGGCGAGAAAAGATTCTGGTATTTCAAAAGAGCGCAATAACTTGACCGAAGGTGAGAGCCTGACCCGAGGGTGGAAACATGAAGGTATTAGAATAAAGGAAAATGCGAGGGACGCGGCCGAAGGAGGAGAAGCGAAGAAACAGGCAAGAAAACAAAGACTGTTGGACATCGAAGAAGGAATCGAATTTGCAGCGGCAGTGGCATTTCAGGATTCTTGAACTATGTCCAGGATTTGCTCTCCCAAGTCGATCCTCCGATCCGCGGTTCGGATGGAAGACCGTACCCTATCGTTCGGCTGTAAATACTCTTTTCGTTTGGATTGGCCTTTCACGAAGAGTTCCCATTTTTTCTTCTCGGATAAAAGTCCTGCGATCTTCTGGACGAATTTTCCAGGGGCCTTTAAGGCGCATCCGGAAGGTGTTCCGGTAAGTAAAACATCTCCTGGATTTATATTACAAAATTGAGATAGTTCCAGGATCGTTTCTATCGGTTTGTACACCAAATTGGACGCGCTGTCGTGCTGCCTAATTTCATCGTTTACCGTTAAGGTCAGCTCCAATTTCTCTAAAAGTTCGAAATCACCAGGCTCCAATACAGAAAGCATCGGCCCGGCGGGCAAAAAAGTTCTGTAGGATTTTCCTTTATACCACTGGAGTTGGGGAAGTTGGATGTCCCTCGCAGCGACATCGTTCGCCATAAAAAACGCCACTATAAATTGGGAAGCATTGTCCCGAGTGAGCTTGGTTTCGGAATCGATCCTTTTGCCGAAGACGAGTCCTAGTTCGATTTCATAATCCAATAGTTTCACATGTTTCGGACGGGCGATATTTCCCACGGGGGGAGATAGAGAAGCATCCGACTTTGTGAAAAACATATTATATGTTTTATCGTTCGGATTTAATCCGGATTCGATCAGATGTTGTCTGTAATTCGCACCTTGGCAAATGATCTGACAAGGTGCCGTGATCGGCGAAAGGATTAGGATCCGTTCCAAGGGTAGCTTAGTTCCCGTCTTATTTTTCCGACCTTTTGGGACGGATTTCAAAAATTCTGCCGTACTTACGTCCCCGAATTCCAAAGGAGTCAAGGATCCGTCCTTGTAAAATCCCCAATCAATTCGGTTTTTCCTTTGAAATCGAATATAGTTTTTCGCCATTCTTTATTCCTGTATCCCGTCTTGAGTGCAACGTCTTACACTTTGCTTATCGGCATGTGTTTTGCTATCTCTTTTATCCGTGAATATACATATTTATATAAATGAGAATATGATCAAAAATGATATTATAGTCAATAGAAAATGAGAATTCATTCGTGTAAATTTTCCTTTAATACGGCCTCTATTTCTATTTTTAGGGCCTGGGTCGAGAGGTGAATTTCGAGCAATGAATAGACCAAGGACAAGATCATGAATAGCAAGGAGGCGCCGAAGAATAGCCAAGCCAGAAGATTATAAAAAGAAACGAGCCCGATGGATAGGGTGCAGCAGATCAGGCTAAGGATTCCGAAAGATTGGGAGAATCGTACGAGTGAAATCCGAAATCGTAAATTCCGTACTTGGGCGAGGAGTAGTTCTTCTTTGGTTTCCCGGTATTTTTCCAGCAGTTGGCGTGCAAGAGAAGCGAGTCCGAAGAATCGATTCGTAAAGGCCAGCATTAAAAGCGAAATCGCCGGAAAAAGCAATCCGGGAGTATTATAAGAAAGTGAATCCATAGTCAAAGAAGGGAATTTCGGCTGATATAAAACAATCAATAAATGAGATTTCTCTCAATATTGTAGTTGCTCCGACTATCCTGAGACAAGTAATGGTAGGGAATGGCTGTCGCGAAACGTAGAAAAGTTTTACTTCCAAAGCGGGAAAGAACAAGGGCTCAAATTATGAATGCCGCTTTAAGATTGTTCGCGGTCAAGGATGCCGGGGAAACATCCATCGCGGAAGTTTCCGCGGAAGCGGAAGTTGCGAACGGTACTTTTTACAATTATTTCAAAACGAAAGAGGAGTTACTAGAGGCATCCGCGTTCGCTCTGGCTGAATCGTTGGTCTCGGAAGCGGTTCAGTTAATGCCGGATATCACAGATGGCGCGGAACGAATGGCGTTGGGAGGTATGCTTTTTTTAAAAAGGGCAAGAAACGATGCGGATTGGGGCTGGGCTTTGATCAGGGTCGCAGCAGCCGCACCCAGGATGAGCGAACTCCTGCGTGCCCAACCGTTAAAGGATATGCAGAAGGCGATTAAGGCGGGAAGGTTTACGATCGATTTCGAAGATGCTGCTTTGGGACTCTACGTAGGTGCATTGCATTATGGAATCAGAAATATTCTGGAAGGCCGGGCGAAAAACAAATCGCATGACGTCGATATGATCGCTTTAGTTTTGAAAGCATTCGGAGTTTCCGCGACTACCGCAAAGAACATCAGCCAAAAAGCCTTCGATAGAGTCTGGAAACAGTAGAATCTTTCCATTTCGATTAACGATTTCTGGCTTTCGAGGCGAAGCTAACGAATCTCTTAATCAATTGGAATTTGATCGTCGTACTTAAATTGATCCGGTCAAACTTCGGCGCAATCTCGGAGCCTTCCCCTTCCATCGTTAGACCGGGAAATAGTTTCAGCGCATGGACTCGTTCGATACCCTCAAGAGTGCTCGGCTCAAATTGTTCGAGTTTCGAGAGTTCCTCCCTTTGATGTATGACTAGGGGTTCCGGTGCAAACGGAAAATCGCTCCCGAATAGGATGTGATCCGGTTCCACTAATTCCTTTAATGCGGCCATCGCAAAAGGAGAAGGGGACAATGCCGTGTCAAAATAGAGTCTCCGTATGTAGGTTAGGATTCCTTGCGGGGCTTTTTCCAAAATTTCCGGGAGAAGATTTCCTAAAGAAATCCTCCAGGCAACATAGGGTAAAAAGCCTCCCGCATGTGCGAGAATCCATTTTATTCTGGGATATTTTTCGAATGTACCAGTATAAATCAGATTCACTGCGGCTCTAGTCGTATCGCATAGAAATTCCAATATAAAACCGGGGGTCTTTAATCCGAGCGTCTCGCTGCTGGGATGAATATCCGGATGAACGAACACTACGGCGTTTCTTCGGTCTAATTCATACATCAATTCATCGAAGTCCTGGTTACCTAAGAACTTTCCTCCGGTGCTTGCGAGGAGAACAACCCCTTCCGCTTTTAGTGTATCCAGGGCATAAACCGCTTCCCGGCACGACTCTTCCGGTAGGGGCATCGGTAATACCGCAAAAGAACCGAATCTATCCGGATACAGTTCCTTTATATTTTTTGCATATTCATTACAGCGCCGTGCTAAGGAAACCGCCGAGCCTTTATCTCCGAAATAGACACCCGGAGAGGAAATGGAAGTAATGGCGGTCCGGATCGCGTTCATATTCATAACATCTAAGGATCGTTCCGGGTTCCAAGAGGGAATCGGGGCTCCGGCCACGACTTTGATTCCCTGTCGATGCAATTCTTCGGTATAGAAAGAAGGGATAAAATGGTGATGTACGTCGATTGCTTTAATTGAATTGCACATGGGAAATCCTCCAGATCTTTTTCAGATTGAGACAAGGCTTTAAAAATAACATCCGTAATATAATAATATGTTCTCATAAATATGATATACGATTTAAAATGAGAATATTCTCAATAATATTTGTGTAGTCAATATTTTTTGATTGACATTTACATTTTATAGAGGAAGGTGCAAAAATTAAAAATAATTTAAAAATGAGAGATATCTCATAAATATTGTGTCTTAATGATAACGATCGTTCGGATATGGATCCGAAGTGTTGAAGGTTACGATTAGGGAAGTGACGTATGGAGCTGATGAACTTGGATTTGCGGGACGGATTTAAACTTTTAGAGGTAGGGACGAGAAAAATTCAATTTTATGAAATCGGATCGGGAGAACCGGTTTTGATGTTGCATGGAGGCGGACCTGGAGCCTCCGGAATATCGAATTATTCCAAGAACATAGAGGCTCTCGCGGAGAGTTTTAGAGTGATCGTTCCGGATATGCCCGGATATGGCGGATCTACGAAGGGCATTAATCGAAAAGATCCTTTCGGGGATCTTGCCGGAGCTATGTTACAGTTTTTAAAAGGTTTAGGTATATATAAAGCTCATCTAATCGGAAACTCTCTGGGTGGGGCATGCGCTTTAAGAATGGGATTAGAGAGCCCGAATGTAGTTTCTTCTCTTGTCCTGATGGGACCGGGAGGAGTGGATACTACCCGTTCTCTTCCTACAAAAGGATTAAATCGTCTCTTCGATTATTATTCCGGTAAAGGGCCGAGTCTTGAGAAGATAACTGAATTCATACGGAAGTATTTGGTGTATGAGGGTTCAGAAATACCTTCCTCCCTAATCGAAGAAAGATATAAATCTAGCATCGACCCGGATGTTGTGGAAGCGCCTCCTTTGCGCAGGCCGAAAGGAATTCCGAATTTTAAGAATTTCGATTTTACACGGGACCCTCGGCTCTCGAAATGCGAAATCCCTACTTTGCTACTTTGGGGGACGGAAGACAAGGTCAATCGATCGAGCGGCGGGCTGTCCTTGCAGAAACGGATGCAGAATTGCGATCTGTATTTATTCAGTAAGACCGGACATTGGGTTCAGTGGGAACGGGCAGAAGAATTCAACTATATTACGAAATCTTTTATTTGTATACATTCTCAATCCGAAATACGGGTAAGGGGTTGATATGTCCGAAATGTCTCAGAAGAATCGGTTCAATTCCTCTCAATTGGGATATACGATCATAGAGTCCAATCGTTTGGACAAATGGGTTATATTCGGTAGGGATGCGATTGGGATGCATGCGGAATATCTCTCCGAAGATACGCTAGCTTTTAGATTGGATTCCCACACTCGGAGAATCCTGATTCAAAAAGGAGAATCGGAAGATTTTACGACTTTAGGATTCCAGGTAATAGGCGAAGGATATTTGGAAAAAATATTAGAAACATTAAAGAAACGAAATGTGGAGATAGAAAAAGGAACTGAAGAAGAGGCGGGTTCGAGAGGCGTAAAATCCTTTTGGAGATTTTACGGTCCTAAGGGATTGCGAATCGAGATCTTTACGGATCCGATCCTGACTGATGCACCGTTGAGTATGTTATCCAAAGGTTTTGTCACGGGCCAGTTCGGAATGGGGCATGTAGCGATGGTCTCGAAACGACCGGAAAGGATGATCGAATTCTGGAAAGAGATTTTCGGAGCTAGAATCAGCGATTCTATTGAGCAAAAATTGTCCGGTATGACCGTAGATATTACCTTTCTAAGAATGAATCCAAGGCATCACTCCGTAGCCGTCGCTTCGACAAAAGGTCTTCCTATGGATCCCATACCCACTCGTCTCCAACATTTGAATCTAGAAGTGAAGAATTTGGAGGATATGACGGGAGCGTATCTGCGTTGCAAAAAATTAGGATTCGAGATTGCCCATGGGATAGGACAACACCCTAACGATTTGGAATTGTCTTTTTATGCGATCACTCCTTCAGGTTTCGAATTCGAGGTGGGATGGAATCCGATACCGGTGAACGAAACCAGTTGGAAAGAGAAGAAATACAAACAGATCAGCTCTTGGGGACACCAGCCAGAGACTTCTACTGTGTTGCCTAGAATACAGGAATTCCGTCGTGGGATCGCTTCGTTGTTCCGTTCGGAGTTTATTCCGTTTTAATATTGGAGGTTTCATAGAATGGAAAAGTTAAATCGGTCGAATGAAACCGAATATGATGTCGCGATTGTCGGGCTCGGGCCTACGGGATTAACTCTTGCACATATTCTGGGTAAAAAAGGACTAAGAGTCGTCGTTCTCGAAAAAGAACCGGTGTTTTACGGGAATGCAAGGGCGGTATATACGGACGACGAATGTCTCCGTGTGTTTCAAGCAGCCGGTCTCGCGGAAGATCTGCATAAGGATATGATGTTCGATATCCCGGTCCAATTTACTCGTGAGGATGGAACTCCCATCGGTCAGTATGCTCCGACAGGAACTCCGAATGGATGGCCTATCGTCAATTTTCTATACCAACCGTATCTGGAAACGAAACTTAGCGAAAGATTAAGTTACTATCCGAACGTAAAGGTCCTGAGGGGAAGAGAGTTTAGATCTCTTACACAAGATTCGGAAGGAGTCGTCGTATATCACATTTCTTCAGAAGGAACGGCTTACGGTCAAAGACAGGAAAATCCGAAGCCGAAAGACCAGGAGGATGAACGATCCGTTCGGGCCTTATTTATGATCGCTTGCGATGGAGGAAGAAGCAAGGTACGCGAATTTCTGAATATTAAACTCAAAGGAAAAAATTTTCCTGAGCCTTGGTTGGTTGTGGATTTGAAACAGAAAAATATAGAATTGGGGCTTCGACATCTACCTTATTTCAATTTTTATTGTGATCCGAACGGACCTGTCGTGAGTTGTCCCCAACCCGACGGTTATCATCGATTCGAATTCAGGCTGAAAGCAGGTACTTCCAAGGAATATATGGAAAACCCGGAGACGATTCGGCTGTTACTGTCCAAACACGTAAATCCGGATCATTTCGAAGTGAAGCGTAGGCTGGTTTACACTTTTAACGGACTTGTCGCGGATCAATGGAGAGTGGGACGGGTGCTTCTCGCCGGAGATGCCGCTCATATGACCCCGCAGTTTATGGGGCAGGGCATGAGTTCCGGTGTACGAGATGCTCACAATCTAGGTTGGAAACTGATCGAGGTCATCTTCGGTAGAGCCGGGGAAAAATTATTGGATACCTATCAGAGCGAAAGGCATTTTCACGCAAAAGAAATGATCCTGATTTCCACGCTCTTAAAGGACGTCGTTTCCTTGGAAAATAAGTTTCTCGCCGCCTTACGCGACGCGTTATTGAAAGCGGTCAAAAGGATCCCTAGTTTGTATGATATTTTACGTGAGGGAAAATTCAAACCGAAACCAAAATATAAAAAAGGAAGCTATTTCGGTTTGGCCAGGGATTCGTCGAACTTACATGCAGGTACTTTAATGCCTCAACCGAATCTTCAAGTCTTTGACGGTTCGATCCGAAAAATGGACGAGATCTTCGGAGATTCCTATGCCCTGATCGGACAGGGAATCGACCCAAGGAAGGGCCTTTCGGAGGCGTCTCTTTCCCTTTTGAACTCTCTAGGTACGAAGTATATTACGATTTATGAAAAAGGAAAAAGACCGCAAGGAATCCGAGGAATCGCTCGGGATTTCGATCCGAATCTGGAAGAAGTAGAGGATATTTACGGTCTTCTGATCACTTGGTTTCGTAAGGCAGGATACAAACGGGACGGAATCGTTTTGCTTCGTCCTGATAAGTTCGTTTTCGGAATGGCCAAGGGGACAGGGAAAACGCTCGTAAGAGAATTGGAACGTAGGCTGGACTTAAAGTCCGCTATTTCCCGCATAAAAATTCGAGAATTTGCAAAGGTATAGGATGAACAGTATTGTAGATTCCTCTAATATAAAATCCGCCGCTTCCGCTTTATGGGAAGCGAGGAAAAACGGGAAACCGATCCCGCCTATATCCCAGACATACGGTATCCAAGGCTTAGAGATTTCGTATGAAATAGCCAAGGTCAATCACATGGAAAGATTGAAAACCGGAGTCAAGGAAATCGGAAAGAAGATCGGACTTACGTCCAGAATCGTTCAGCTCCAGCTCGGAGTGGATCAGCCTGATTTCGGAACGCTTTTCTCCGATATGGAGTATTTGGATTCCGATGAGATCCCTACCTCTATACTTCTTCAACCGAAGATAGAGGCGGAAGTCGCTTTCGTATTGGCTAGAGATATCGAGGGAAATGTGCCGAGTTATGGGGAGTTTATAAATTCGATTTTGTATGCTTTGCCCGCCTTGGAAATCGTTGATAGTGCCATCGAAAATTGGAAAATCAAATTGGAAGACACTGTGGCAGACAACGCGTCCTGCGGGCTTTATATTTTGGGCAACCAGCCTCTCGCTCTGGGAAATCTGGATCTGGCGGGAGTGGGAATGGCTCTCAGAAAAAACGGAAAAGTCGAATCCGTTGGTTCAGGGGCGGCTTGTTTGAACCATCCTATTCGGGCAGCATATTGGTTGTCAAAAAATCTAATAGAAAGGGGAGAAGGTCTTAGGACCGGAGAAGTCATTCTATCCGGCGCGTTAGGTCCCATGGTTTCCATTCAGTCGGGAGACAATATAGACGCGGAGATCACAGGGTTAGGAAGAGTCTCCTGTAGAATGGTTTGATATTACTTTTATAAATCAGGAAATTCTTATGCAAGAAAAAGTAAAGACCGCAATTTTAGGATCGGGAAATATCGGAACGGATTTGATGATTAAAATCCTAAAGAGATCCAGATATTTGGAGATGGGGGCGTTGGTCGGTATCGACCAGAGATCGGAGGGATTAGCTAGGGCGGATAGGATGGGGGTCCCGACAACATACAGAGGTGTAGAAGGTTTATTAGAACTCCCGAATTTTCATGAAATCGAGATCGTATTCGATGCAACTTCCGCTTCCTCGCATATCGAGAACGAGAGAACGTTGAGAGAAGCAAATCCGAATATTCGCATGATCGATTTGACTCCGGCGGCGATCGGCCCCTATTGTGTTCCGGTTGTGAATTTGGATCAGAGCATAAGTCGGAATAATATCAACATGATTACTTGCGGTGGGCAGGCGACGGTTCCCATGGTATACGCAGTGTCTAGGATCGCGGAAGTTTATTATGCGGAAATCGTAGCTTCGATCAGTAGTAAATCCGCCGGCCCCGGAACAAGAGCGAATATCGACGAATTTACGGAAACGACTTCCAAAGCGTTGGAACTTGTAGGAGGGGCAAAAAAAGGAAAATCTATCATTGTGATGAATCCTGCGGAACCTCCTCCGATGATGAGGGACACGATCTATGTGCTTTCTAAATTGGCGGATACATCCATAATTGAAACATCTATTTTAGAAATGGAGAAATCGGTCCAAAGCTACGTGCCAGGATATCGCCTGAAGCAACGAGTTTTGTTCGATATCGTTCCGGAAGATAAGCCTCTGAAAATTCCCGGGACGGGAACGTTTTCGGGATTAAAAACCACTATTTTTCTGGAGGTGGAAGGAGCCGCCCATTATCTTCCTTCTTTTGCTGGAAATCTGGACATTATGACTTCCGCCGCTCTCGCTACCGGGGAAAGAATTGTAGAATTACAAAATATTAAAGTACAGGAGGTCGCTAAATGAATCACCTCGAGAAAAAAAAGCTTTTCATTTCGGATGTGACTTTACGGGACGGAAGTCATGCGATCCGTCATCAATATTCCTTGACGCATGTGAAAAATATCGTGCAGGCACTCGATCATGCTAAAGTCGATAGTATAGAGATCGCGCACGGTGACGGTCTGCAAGGTTCCAGTTTTAATTACGGTTTTTCCGCACATACCGATCTGGAGATGATCGAGGAAGCCGTTAAAATAGTAAGGAATGCGAAAATTGCAACCTTACTTCTCCCTGGTATTGGAACGGTTCACGATCTTAGGGACGCCTATAACGCCGGGGTTCGTTCCGTAAGGGTCGCGACCCATTGTACCGAGGCAGATATCTCCAAGCAACCTATAGAACAGGCGAAACTTCTCGGAATGGATGTCGTCGGATTTTTGATGATGAGCCATATGATCTCTCCGGAGAAACTCGCAGAACAAGGAAAATTGATGGAGAGCTACGGAGCGGAATGTATCTACGTAGTAGATTCCGGTGGAGCTATGAATATGAACGACGTCCGTGATCGTTTCCGCGCCATGAAGGAGATTTTAAAACCGGAAACCCAAACCGGAATTCATGCCCATCATAATCTTTCTCTAGGAGTGGCGAATTCGATCGTTGCCGTCGAAGAGGGTTGCGATCGGATTGATGCGAGCCTCGCGGGGATGGGGGCAGGGGCGGGCAACGCTCCCTTGGAAGTATTCATAGCGGCCGCTTCCCGATTGGGCTGGAATCATGGAACCGATCTATTTATCCTAATGGATGCCGCGGAGGAATTCGTTCGTCCGTTGCAGGATAGACCCGTTCGAGTCGATCGAGAAACCTTAGCTCTCGGTTATGCGGGAGTTTACTCTAGTTTTCTACGTCATGCAGAGGAAGCGTCACGTAAGTTCGGCCTTAAGACGGTGGATATCCTGGTCGAATTGGGGAAACGAAAAATGGTCGGTGGACAAGAGGATATGATCGTAGATGTGGCACTGGATCTATTCAAGAGATGAAGAAAGTTTCGTAAGATTTTATCATTTCGAATCTGAAAGTTCTTTGTATTCGATTTGATTCTTTCTCTCGCCGATTTGAAGGACCAAACATTGTTCTTCCAGCAGGGCATTCTATACTTTGGTCGCTCAGTTATTTTTCCTCTTTTCGATTGACAGGGAGGAAAAGCGGTCGCCTGCTAAAACCATGTCACCCTCGCTTCGTAAGTTCAATTTAACGACTCATGTTGCCGTCTCTGTCGGCTGGATGGGAGCTGTCGTTAGTTTTTTGGTTTTAAGCATCGCCGGAATCGCTAGTGCGAATGCCGAGGTCGTTCGAAGTTCTTATATTTCCATGGATCTTGTGAGTAAATACGCAATCCTCCCGATGAGTCTTGCCTCCGTATTGACCGGACTGATTCTTGCTTTCGGAACTCCTTGGGGTTTATTTCGGTATTACTGGGTATTCATAAAGTTTCTTTTGGGAGTTTTTGCTACGATTGCTTTGATTTTACACCAGTTCGTCGCCATTTCCGAGGCCTCGAAAGGAGTAATGATCGCTACGGCGGGATCGTTTCCGAATCCAGGTAAGTTGGGTCCGCAATTGGTGCTAGATGCCGCTCTTGCGTTTTTCGTTTTGTTCTTTGCGACTCTTCTATCCGTTTACAAACCTTGGGGGATGATATCGAAGGCCCCTAGTAAGGCAGAAACGGATGGAGTTTCCTCTCGCAACATAGAGAATCCTCGATTTTCAAATTTGAAGCTTAAGATTCTCCTGGGATCCATCGCGATAGCTATCATTCTATTCGCGATATTCCATATCTCTAAGAATGGTTTTGGGAACCACATTCCTTCCGGAATTTAAGTAATTCTTAATATTTAATTGGATTCGATTCTCGTTGAAATACGGGGTCCGATCCAACGCTCGATCACTGCAAGGAATCCGGCAATGATCAGGAATAAGATAAAAATAGCCGCGATATAGATCGAGACGCCTCCATATCCTAAATTGGTTACGTCGAGTATATTGTACGGGTACCACACTAAAATCGCACCTCTCACCAGAGTAAAAATTGCGTACGCGATCGGAACTAGAGCGGCTATCGCAACTCTCTTTACGGAAACGGATCCTTTCGGGCCGTAGATAAGCCAACCTAATATGGCGAGCGATGGATTTATGGCATGCTGGATCGTGCTTGCCAAAGAGGCAATTTGATCCGGACGTGGTGAGTTCTTTAGAACGAAATTAAATACGATGCATGTAATGGTAATATCGATGATCCCTACGAGACGCCAAATATGAAATTGATCGGAGGTCCGAACCGGATTCAGAGCCAGCAGAAAGGCGCTGATTCCTATGATGATATTCGACTGGGTCGTAAAATAGAAAAAATGATTGAATAAACCGTCCAAACCGGGGCCGAACGTTCGAGTGAAGCCGGCGTTCGGAGGCAATACGCTTTTATGATGATAGGCACTGTACAATTCCAAAGAAACTCCGACGAGGCATAAAAAGGCGCTTAAGCCGAAAAAAAGGCGAAAATTCAAAAGTTTGCGTTCCGAAGTATTTTCTTTGTTCATGTTTGTTTTTCCCTTCCGTTCTTCTTATTAGTGATTTGTTATATTTTGTAAGCAATCAGTCTAAAATGCCGTATATGCAGGTTGCTCCCGAAAAAATCTAGATCCGATAAAAATCAGAACCAAACCGTCCGGATGTACTTTCTTGGATATGAAAACCCGGAATCATTGTCTATGATTTATTTTTCGAAGAACGGTCCTTCTCGCGGCGTCGGATCTAGGGTTGGCGGATTTTTAAGGCTTGAATCTCCGGATGTGGAGATTACGATCGAGTCCAATTTTTTACGTCAGAAAACCGTAAGATGCTCACAACGGGAGGGGTTGAACAGGAGCGAAGTTGCGTGCAGTTTCGTCGGAACGATCGATTATGGGAAAAATACTGTATCTATTAGGGGCAGGAGCGAGCGCCTCCTGTATTTCGGTCGTGAAGGAGATTCATGGCGATCTGACCTCTTTTGCGAACTCTATCTATAAGAAATCGGAGGGATCCCCCTCTTTCAAACGCGATATTAAGTTCTCGGAGGTTCTTGTAAGCGAATTCCTGGCGGATTGCCGGTGGCTCGGGCGGGAAGCTCAATCTCATGGAACGATGGATTTGTTTGCCAAAAAATTGTATCTTCTGAAAAGAGAGGAGGAGCTTCGCAGATTGAAATTGACCCTTTCTTTTTATCTTTTATTCGCGCAGATGCGGACAAAACACGATATCCGGTACGACGTGTTTTTGACCACTATCGCGCAGCTTGAGGAGAATTCTATCAGGCTTCCTATGGATTTGATCGTCAGCACCTGGAATTACGACAATCAAATTATGATTTCCTTATTGAGCTTACTGGGTCTTTTCGAGCCGGATTTTGCGAGAGAGCATATGAACATTTATCCTTGGCACCGAAGTTTGGAGCACAACGATAGGATCCCCGAGCTTTTTCATTTTAACGGACTCGCAGGATTCGGCAGCTTCGATGCCATGCCTTTCAATCTCTATTCTCTGCTTAAGGAAGGGTTGACCGATAAATCGATCGATGATTTCAATCAGAGTTACCAAAAAAGCTCCAACGGATCCGAAAAATTCCAAATCGACTTCGCCTGGGAAGCGAGCACGGAAATCGCGAAAGTTCGAAAGAAATTCCTGGAGAGGATTGCGGACGTTCGAACCCTCGTAGTCGTCGGGTACTCTTTTCCAACCTTTAATCGGGAATTCGATCGGACCGTTTTTGCGAAATGTCCGTCCTTATCCAAGATCTATGTCCAGGACATCCAACCGGAAGGACCGATCGAGCGTTTGAGAAGCTTACTCGATAAAGCTGTGGAAATCGTACCGGTGCGCGGTGTGGATCAATTTTATATTCCGATCGAGTTGAAAGTATAATCCTGCACTGCGCATCCTCGATACGCTCGAACCTTCGCTCAAGGAAATACGGAAGCTTCGAAATTTCTCCGCTTAGTTCTTTGCCGCATATGCGTTTTTTAAACCCTCGATTTCGATCTTTCCCATCTGTAGCATCGCTCCTAAGACTTTCTCGGATTTTTCGCGATCCTTGTCGTGCAGGAGTTCTCCTAGGATGGGAGGAATGATTTGCCAGGAGACTCCGAACCTATCTTTTACCCATCCGCATCTTTGCTTTTCCCCACCCTCGGAAAGTTTTTCCCAATATTCGTCTATCTCCGATTGGGTTTCGCATTTAACGAAAAATGAAATCGCCTGGCTGAAGTTAAATTGGTGCGGAATCCCGCTATCGATCGCCATGAAATCCAGTCCGGAAAGGGAAAACTTCGCACGCTTGATCGTGCCTTCCTTTCCGGGTCCTTCCGCACCCATCTTCTCGATTTCCACTATCTTCGAATCCGGAAATTCGGCTGTATAAAAGCGGATCGCTTCTTCCGCTTTGCCGAAATTCTCACCGGAGAACATTAAGAACGGATAAATTTTTTCCTCCTGCTCCGAAAGGTTCAATTGCCAGGAGACACCGAATCTGTCCTGCAGCCAGCCGAATTTCCCGCTGAACGGATAGCTTCCGAGTTCCATGAGTACGGATCCGCCCCGTTTGAATTCATTCCAGAGAAGTTCCAGGTCCTCGTTCTTTTTACAATTCACGAAAAGCGAAATAGAAGGGGTAAATTTGAAATGCGGTCCTCCGTTAAACGATAGAAATTCCTGTCCATAGATGGAGAAGGTCGCGGACATCACGGATCCGTCGGCTCGATTTAACTCACGTATCTCGGAGGTTCGGAACGAGGATTTGTAGAGCTCCAATGCCTCGCCCAAATTGTTGTCGAACATGAAAAAAGGGGTGATCTTTCCCATAAAATTTCCTCTTTGTATTAAGATTCCGTACCGTTTTACTTGCTTTCTTGAGAGATCGATACCGTATCCAAAAGATTCGCCAAGCGATTATAGCTTTGTTCCACTCCGCCTTCCATCGGAGATTTGAGCACCATGTCTCTGGCCTCTTTGGATTCGTATAGTATGGTTACGATCAGATTCGTTCGGTTTCCTTCCGATACGAATTCGTTCGTTAAGAGAGCTTCTCCGGGATACCAGGTCTCTTCGAATTTTTCGGTGCAAACCAAGAGTTCCGGTTTATCGATTTTCTTATACACTCCTCCCGCTCCCATTTCCGTTCCGTTTTCTTCGCGTTTCCAGACGTAACGGTATTTTCCGCCGATGCGGAGATCGACTTCGCATAAGGATAGGATCCATCCGTCGGGTCCGAAAAGCCATCGCTTCAATAATTCCGGTTTCGTAAAGCAATCGAAGACCAATTCCCGATTCGCCTGGAAAGAACGGGTCATGACGATCTCTTTTTCACCTTTGGCGACTACTTTCACATTTTTAGATAAACTCATTCTTTACTCCTTTTTCCGCTTGGACGAATTCCTTTTCGGACGTCGTGTCGCTTTCAATTCTTCCAGCAATTCGTCCAAGTGACCGTATCTGATTTCCCAGAATTTTCGATATTCTTCCAACCAACGGTTCGCCTCCTCTAAGGGCTTGCCTTCTAATCTGCACGGACGCTTTTGTGCGTCTTGTACCCTGGAAACGAGTCCCGCTTTTTCCAATACTTTCAAATGTTTGGAAATCGCCGGTTGGCTCATCGCGAAAGGTTTTGCCAGATCCATTACGGCGACTTCTCCGGAAGCCAATCTTTTTAGGATCGCCCTTCTCGTAGGATCCGCCAACGCGAAGAACGTCGCGTCCAATTGATCGGAGGTGCTTTTTTTATATCTCATTGGTTATATAACTAATTGGTTATTTAAAGGATGAAAAAATCAATCTTTTTTTACGTCCTCGCCGAAATATGATTCAGAGCGAATCGTATTCTCCCTTATCGGAATTCGTTTTGCTGCCTTAAAAATCCGTCATGGAGGGGCGAAATCCGCGCGTTGTCGCAGACGAGCTCCGGCGGAACGGAATCTGCGAACGGATCGGGCCTAGGTTGCCGACAAAAGAATCCAAATCCGAATAGAAAATTAATCTCTTCGAACAATTTTGGCTAGAAACGGCATTTTTCACCCTCTATGATCAAAATTTCCAATTTAAACAAATCCTATCAATCCAAGGTCCTCTTTGACGATTTGAATCTGAGCATGAACCGAGGGGAAAAACTCGGTCTTGTCGGAAGGAACGGGCACGGTAAATCTACTCTATTTCGGATGATCTTGGGGGAAACCGAACCCGACTCCGGCAATATCAGCGTTCCTAAAGGTTACAAGATCGGCCATTTGGAACAACATTTGAAATTCTCCAAACCCACGGTTTTGGAAGAATGCGCGCTCGGATTACCGGAGGGAGAAGAATACGAAACCTGGCAGGTGGAGAGAATTCTTTTCGGACTGGGCTTTTCCGAAGCGGATATGGAAAGGAATCCGAACGAATTCTCCGGCGGATATCAAATTCGGATGAATTTGGCGAAGCTGTTGGCATCGGGTCCCGACCTATTGATGCTCGACGAACCGAACAACTATCTGGACATAGTCACGATCCGCTGGCTGGAGGAATTCCTAAGGGAATGGGAAGGGGAGATCGTGCTCGTCACGCATGATCGAAGTTTTATGGACAGCGTGGTTACGCATACAGCCGCAATTCATAGAACGAAGGCTATTAAGGTGCAAGGGGATACGGATAAATTGTATTCTCAGATCAACCAAGCCGAAGAAATTTACGAAAAAACCAGGCTGAACGAAGCCAAAAAAAGGAAGCAGGAAGAGATCTTTATCGCTAGGTTCAAGGCCAAGGCCAGTTTTGCGAGCCGGGCCCAATCGAGGGTGAAAAGATTGGAAAAGCAGGGGGAGATGAAGGCTCTCGACGCGATTCCGGATTTGGAACTTTATTTCAATAGCGCTCCTTTTGCGGCTAGCCAGATGTTATCCGCGGAGAATCTGTCGTTTTCTTATACCGGAAAGGAGCCGTTTTTAATCCGCGATTTTTCCATCAGCGTGGGAAATCGCGATCGGATCTGCATTATAGGTAAGAACGGAAAAGGAAAATCCACTCTGTTGAAACTTCTTGCGGGGGAATTGGAACCTTCCGCCGGAACGGTCCGCAAGCATCCGATTTTGAAGGAAGGGTATTTCGGCCAAACGAACAAATCGAATCTGAACGAAAACGCGACAGTCGTCGAAGAGATTATGAGCGCCGAAAAGTCCTGTACGGAATGGCAGGCCAGAACGATCGCCGGCGGATTGATGTTCTCCGATGATCTTGCATTAAAGAAGATTAAAGTTCTTTCGGGCGGAGAGAAAAGTCGCGTTCTGCTCGGGAAAATCCTAGTCACTCCCTGCCATCTTTTGTTTTTGGACGAGCCGACGAACCATTTGGACATGCAATCCTGCGATTCCCTGATCGAAGCCATCGACGAGTTCGAAGGATCGGTAATCATGGTAACCCACAACGAAATGCACCTGAAAGCGGTCGCGACGAAGCTGATCGTGTTCGATCAAGATACGATTCGGGTCTTCGACGGTACCTACGACGATTTTCTAAACGATATAGGGTGGGGGGACGAGAATTAGATCGGATGATTTTCGATTCAAAGTCGAAACCAACCGGCGAAAATTCCAAGTAGACAAGCGCCGCTCCTTAGCGTTCCCATTCGGAAAAGTATGCCGTGACGGCTCGGACGGCTTGGCGGCGGATCGATTCGGATATTCTATTTTCCTGATAATAGCCTCGTTTCATACAAGCGAATGCGATTTCCACGCCCAATGTGGCTACGTCGGGTTTTCGGGGGAGATACAAGGGTTCTTTGAGATTTTCCAGGCGGGTCCGAACTCCTTTTCCGATATGATCAATCGTAACCTCCTGAGCTAAATATGCGTTCCTACTCAAGGGGCCGCCCAAAATCAATGCACTCGCGGCCGGAGTGGAATCGTAGTAGTCGGAGGCAGCGTTTACCCAGAGGCCTACTAATTTTTTCCAAGATAATTTTCGGTTCTTGGAAGATTTCTCGGCCAGAATTTCTCCGACTCTTGCAAGATGCAACTCCGCTAGTTTCGTAAATAAGACGTACTTGTCCGGAAAGAATTGGTAAATGCTACCTCGGGGAACTCCGGATTCCTTCGCGATATCGGGGATGGAGATTTCTTCCGGATCCATTTTTTTTAGCATATTCTCCGTTGCCTTCAAAACGAGAGTCACTCGTTGCTGGGACCTCTCCTGCAAGGGCGGTTTGGATTTATAGGTCCTCCGGTTTTCGCCGCCGAGATTCGAGTCGAACTTTTTGGATTCAAAATCTAACATTTGTTATATATCTCCGAGCAGGGTCGATGTTCATGAAAAATTCCTTGTCCCTAAATTCAAGGAAAGTAAGATTTTGTAAAAATGTGACATTTGTCGGATTTTTTTCCCAATGGAAAGATTGAAAATCGGGTGAGAAGTTTTATGAAATCGAACAAACGAGTTTGCGTGGTCGGAGCCGGGCCGAGCGGAATTGCAGCCGCGAAGAATTGCGTGGAATACGGTATCGACGTGGTAGTCTTCGAAAAAAACGATAAGGTAGGAGGGAATTGGGTCTTTAATTCCAAAACGGGTCATTCCAGCGTTTACGAAAATACTCATATCATCAGTTCCAAGGTATGGTCGGAATACGAGGATTTTCCCATGCCGGAAGAATATCCCGATTATCCGAATCATAAGCAATTGCAGGCTTATTTCGAATCCTACGCCAAACATTTCGGCGTTTATCATAAGATTAGATTCAATCATTCGATCAAAAAGATCTCTCGTACTGAGGGCGGGGATTGGAAGGTGGAATTTACGGATTCAAAAGAGAAAAATAAAGTAGAAAACTTTGATATTTTAATGGTCGCAAACGGTCATCATTGGGATCCGAAATATCCTAAATACGAAGGAAAATTCACAGGAAAGTTCCTTCATTCCCATGATTTTAAGGGAGTAACGGAGGATTGGAGAGGAAAGGACGTGCTGATCATCGGAGGAGGAAATTCCGCCTGCGACGTAGCGGTGGAATCCGCCCGCCTTGCGAAAAGCGTGAAATTATCCATGAGGAGTCCGCAATGGTTTTTTCCGAAGTTTCTGTTCGGGATGCCCTCCGACGTATTCGCCGCAATGACTCCCTCCTGGATCCCGGCCAAGATCAAGCAATACGTTCTCACGAAGTTGCTCTATGTTTTACAAGGATCGTATAAAAATTACGGATTACCGGTCAACACCGCTCCGGCGTTGAGCCATCACCCCACCTTAAATTCGGATCTTCTGGATTTTATTCGGCACGGCAGGATCAAACCGAGACCTGCGATCAAGGCTTTTCACGGAAAGTCCGTCGAGTTCGCGGACGGAACGGAGGAAAAGTTCGATATCATTTGCGCCTGTACCGGATTTTGGACTACCTTCCCGTTTTTTGACAAGTCGTTTATCGATTTTCAATATGCGGAGAAGATCCCCTTGTATCGGAAGATGATGCATCCGGATTATCGGAACCTGTATTTTATCGGTCTTTTTCAGCCTGTCGGTTGCATTTGGCCTATGGCGGATTATCAGGCGAAACTGGCCTGTATGGAGATATTAGGAAAATACGAAAGACCTAAAAATCTAAAAGCGGAGATCCAATACGAAATCGACCATCCTCATTTCAGTTTCGGAGGCGGCCAGAGGCATGCGGTCGAAGTCGATTATCACGGATTTCGGAAGGATTTGAAATCCGACCTGGCAAAGGCGGGAATCGACATAGGAAAACCTCCTGCCGGCCGTAAAGGTTTCTACAAATCCTTTTTCAGGACTGCTTCGAAGGAACCGGTTGCCCTAAGTAGATGAGTCCTTCCAGCGCTCTTATCATACTGCGTTAAGAGCGCTTGTTAGGAATCTTTCAGTCTATTTCCAGCAACTTTTTCAATTTGCGGATATTCTTATTTTCCGGGTCGATTTCTTCCGCGTTTTTCGTGTATTGGATCGCCTCTTCTTTGTGACCTAGGAGACGGTTGAGATCGGAAAGATTTACAAGATTTTGCACGTTCATGGGTTGGAGCTGGTTCACCATCTTTGCCGCTTGTAAGGCTTGGGTCAGATTTCCGAGTTTCTTTTCCGCGATAGACAGATAGTACCAAAGTTCCGCCGTATCCGGGTCGTAGGAAAGATATTTACTGAGCACTTGTACCGCTAACGGATAATCCTTTTCCTTAAAGCTAAGCAATCCTAAAAGTTTGTTCAATCTTTGGTTGGAATTATCGGCGGCGTAAGCGTCCATAAGGATCCCGATCGCCTTTTGCACTTCGCCGATCTTGTAAAGCTCCTTACCTTCTTTGTAAAGATTTCTGATCGTAATTCTGTCTTCCTGCTCTTCTTCCTCGGGAAGCAGACCTGCAGTCGCAGGTCTTCCGGTTTCTCGGAAGCCGATCCTCAGGATGGAAAGATCGTCTATGACTTCTCCCGTTTCCCGTATCGCACGTTCTATCGCGGATATTTCGGCATGGGAATTTTCGACGATTTGCAGGAATAGGTTTTCGTCTTCGTTGATGATCCGTTTGCCGTTCACGTTCGAGAGCATTAGGTCGTCTCTTCCATCCGAAGCAAGTATGACCACGTCTTCCGGATGGAGTTGGAATTTTTTGACTTTAAAAGGATATTCCGAATCCAACCCCAATTTTCTTAGCTCCAAGTCCGATTCGATGAACGAAGCTTTTCCATCCCGATACAAAACGGAAAAAGGGTGTTCCGCATTCCAGTAAAATGTCTCCCCGCTTTCGTCGTCCACCAACAGGAGTGTGGCCGAAATGATCATACTTCCGTCGAAGCTTTTGAAGACGGAATGCACTTCGTGGTATACTTCGGTAAGCCATTCTTCGGGAGTTTTTTCTAGGACACGTTTGTTTGCCGCAGAGCGAGCCATGATCGAATTCATGACGACTCCCATGACTAAGGATCCTCCGGCGCCTTGCATGGATTTTCCCATCGCATCGCCGTTTAAGGCCATCGTGTATTTCTTAAAATTCTCCGGAGTTCCCAAACGGAGATTCCCGGTGAGGCAAATATCCCCTCCGAGTTCCCCATGTTTATTACGGAATTCGAAATATTTCTTCTGTCTGATCAGGAAGTTCGTGTTTACGTTAGCGGATTTATTGGCGTTATAAAATAAGGGTTTTGCAAGTAGGGAAGTTAAGAAATAATCCCCGTCCTGCTGGATCTTGAGTTGCTGGACCTCCCGCATTTTCTCCTGCACTTCCCTAGTTCTTTCTTCCACCTTTTCTTCCAGGTGATCCGCGTAGTTCTGGAGTTCCTGTCTGGCGCTACGTATGGAATCCACCATGGAGTTGAAAGAAAGGGAAAGGAAACCGACCTCGTCCATGGTTTTAATGGGAACGTTTACGTCCAAGTTCCCATGGTTCACTTTTTCCACTCCGGATAACAGATCGTTCAAAGGTTTTACGAGACTTACGCGGAGAAGGATTGGAAACGCGATCAGGATAAAGACGGAAGTACCTAACTGGATCAGAACCAACCATTTGGCGACGTTATGTATCGCCTGTCTGAACTCCAGATATCCGAAGCCGACCTCGTACCTTTTCTTGCCGATCTCGAAATCGTAATGGGTATAAAAATGATCCGCCATACGGTACATTCTCGATTCTAAAGGTGGATTCGTTCTTTCGAATTCCTGAGAGGCCAAGGCTTCCGTTTCTTCCGGAGTTTTTCCCTTGTACTTCTTCCTATTTTTTTCGATGAATTCGTGAAGCTCCTGTTTTTTATAAAGCGCCTCTCCGCTTTTTAGAGAATCCGGTCCGATATCGGAATTTTTCTTAAAAACGATTTCATAATCTCTTCCGAACAGCCCCGGACCCGTAGGTCCGGACAGAAGGTATTTTACGTCCTGGGGAAAATCTTTTTCTCCGTTTCTGAGCGAAGTTTTTACGGAATTCACTTCGGAAATATTCTTGCTTTGTATGGACTTATCCAGAGCGAACATAGTGATATAACTGATGGCACTCAACGCTAACATGATGGTGACCACGGCGCTGGATAGGATCTTGGTCATAAAACTGGTGGGTTCCGGAGAATGATCCAAATACGCGTTTTGAACCAGGAACATTGTCATCACGGAAAGAATAAAGTAGGCGATCGCATACGTATCGAAATCTATGGAGCCGGATTTGTTTAGCAGGTTATTAAACGCATTCAGAATATTCAGGAAAGCGGTCAGCAGAAACGCTCGCAGAGCGACGGCTTCCTTTCCGATCGGAAACAGGATTTTTTTGAATCCGATCAGGATTCCTAGCGATATTTTTGCGGGGATTCGAAATACGGACTTCTTCTCCGATAAAGAATCGGACCAGGTTTTTAGGATTCCACGATAATCGGAGTAGTAATTTATCTTTCTGATCAGAATGAAAATGCTGACGCAAAAACAGAATAGGATGGTCGCTCCCGATTCCTTACCGAAATCGAAGCTGAATTGGTGGGCGGTAAAGGAGAACGTCTTTTCCATCCGGTACGTTTTGACGATGAAGTGAACCCAGGCGGCTAGTGCCAGCAGAAAGGTTCCGGCAATTACGATTTTGGATTCTTTCGGATGTACGTTTTTGGGAAAATGATAGCAGAATCCGATCAAAGACACGATGGCAAAGACTACGAATACGGTAAAATACCTATGGTAGGCGGAGATCGGATCGAAGACGGAATAGGATATGAAATACCCGAAAAACATCATCGCATATCCGAGATACATTAAGATTAGATAATATGTCGGAAGGGTCTTATCCTTTTTGAAGATCAGGAAGGCGGAGAGAACACAAGTAAGAAGAAAAAGCGAAAAAACACCTATGGAATGATGAGAAAATAGGATGGATTCGTGCATAGCGGGGCTTAAGCATCACCGAAATAACGGAAAAGTCAAGCCGCTTAGCTTATCGGCTCACTTTTTGATATGATATCCCGTTCGGAAGATCCAAGCCACTACGAGGAGGCAGGCGGTAAGGAAGAGTAGGATCATCGCGAGGCTCACTTCCACGCTTACATCGGAGATCTCGTAAAAACTCCAGCGAAAGCCGCTGACCAAATAGAGAACAGGATTGAACAATGTGACCGATTGCCAAAACGGGGGAAGCATGCTCGCGGAATAAAAACTTCCGCCTAAAAATACGAGGGGAGTGATGACCAGAAGAGGGATCACCTGAAGTTTTTCGAAATTGTCCGCCCAGATTCCGATGATAAATCCGAACAAGCTAAAGGAAACGGCAGTGAGAATCAGGAAAAGGATCATTAAGGCCGGATGAGCGATGCGTACAGGAACGAAAAAGGAGGCGGTTAGTAGCATGATGGTTCCCAGAATGAGGGACTTCGTGGCGGCGGCCCCGACATATCCTAGAACGGCTTCAAGACTCGAGACGGGAGCGGAGAGGATTTCGTAGATCGTTCCCGTGAATTTCGGGAAATAGATTCCGAAAGAAGCGTTCGATATACTTTCCGTCAGGAGAGAGAGCATCACGAGGCCGGGAACGATAAAAGAGCCGTAGGGAACCCCTTCCACTTCCTGGATCCGGGAACCGATCGCGGAGCCGAAGACCACGAAATACAGAGAAGTGGAGATGACGGGAGAGGCGATGCTTTGCATCAAGGTACGTCTTGTTCTCGCCATTTCCAATACGTAGATCGCTTTAATTGCGTGAAAATTCATTTGGACTCCTTGACTAATCGAACGAAGATTTCTTCCAGGGAACTTTGGGAAGTATTCAGATCCCGAAATCCTATACCGGTGAGTTTTAGATCGTCTAGAAGGGATATGATTCCGTTCTGTTTTCCGTGACTATCGTAAGTATAAATCAGCTGCTTTCCTTCCTCTCCGATCTCCAATTCGTATCGAGAAAGGGGACCCGGTATGGAATCGATGGAAGAAGTTAGATCTATGGTCATCTGTTTTTTCCCGAGCTTTCTCATCAGCTCTTCCTTGCGCTCTACCAGTATCAATTCCCCTTTGCTGATGATTCCGATCCGATCGGCGATCTCCTCCGCCTCTTCGATGTAATGAGTCGTAAGAATGATCGTGACCCCGTTGTCCCTAAGGGAGCGGACGATGTTCCACATATCTTTTCTCAACTCCACATCCACTCCCGCAGTCGGCTCATCCAAGAATAGCACGGAAGGTTCGTGGGATAGGGCTTTGGCGATCATGACCCTGCGTTTCATCCCTCCGGAAAGAGTGATAATCGGCTGGTCTTTCTTTTCCCAAAGCGTGAGGGATCGTAGAATTTTTTCCACATATTCGCTGTTTGGCGCTTTTCCGAACAGACCACGGCTGAAATTTACGGTAGCTATCACCGTTTCGAAGGAATGCACCGCCAGTTCCTGAGGCACCAGCCCGATCATGGATCTGGTCCGACGATAATTCTTCAGAATATCGTAGCCACCTACCGTAACGGAACCTTCGCTCGCATTCACTAAACCGCAGACCAAGGAGATCAAAGTGGTTTTACCGGCTCCGTTCGGGCCTAAGAGAGCGATAATCTCTCCTTCTTTGATCTCGAGATTTATGTTTTTCAACGCCTGAAAACCGGTTGCGTAGGTTTTAGAAACATTTTGGACGGATACGATCGATGGGTCGGACATGTCTTTTACCTGTTATTACGGAAGCGTATATTAGAATTCCAGAGGTATATATTTCCAGTAGCCCGGAGTTACGCGAGCGGATTTTTCCGCCTTCCGATCATTTGTTTTCTTTTCTGGAACTTTCGAGGATCGCACGGAGTAGGCCCGGAAATTTTTTTTCAAGATCCCGGTTGCGTAAGGATAGAAATTTTTGCGTTCCTTCCAATCTGGTTTTGGTAAGCCCCGCCTCTCTCAATTTTCCTATATGATAGGAAAGATTCGTTTTCGAAGCATATTCCAAAAATGCAGAACAGTTTGCTTCCTCGACTTCGAGCAATTTCAGTAGGATTTTTCTCCGGATCGGATCACTCACCGCTTCGAAAATCGTCGAAAGCTGGATTTGGTCTAAGGTCGGGTGCGGGGGAGTTTTGGACATTGGGATCTCTGTTCTTTTTTGACGAAATAGTATAAAAATTCAAGAACTATTGAACTATTTATCTACTTGGACCGTCGGATTTTTTAAAAGTTCAATAGTTCTTGAACTATAAAACTAAGAGAAACCGCCCTTGGAGGGTGGTGGATCGAATTGTTTAGGAGACGACAATGAATCCAAATGTTAGAAGGTTCCCGTTCAAACGGGTTTTTTCCGTTTTATTCCTTTCGATTTCTCTTCCGCTTCAATTGGACTTGGACGCGGACGAGGTCGTGTTGCGGTCAGGTAGAAGGCTTTCGGACCTGACCTTGGAAAAAGAAGGACCCGACGATTTCATTTTCAGCTTTTCGGAGGGGATTCCCATTCGGATTCCTAAGTCTGAAATCGTCCAGCATATCCGGAACCAAAACATTCCGGCAAAGGAAGAGAAGTCTTCCGAAATGTTGACCAAGGATCAGATCATAAATAAAATTTCCGTCTCCGCAGGTCCGGAAAAAAAGAGGGATTTCGATCTGACCTGGAGCCAATCTCTGACCAACGACGTGTTCATCAACGGGAATAGCTTCTTCGGAAACGCTTATGCGAGACGAGGAGACCTGAAATACTCCAGCCTTCCCAAGTCCTTGATCCTGGATACGGTGGTCAATATCCCCACGAATCTGGAAGGGTTGAATCTGACCATTCGGGAACTTTCTCCATTGAACGGTCGTTCGAATCGGGACGTAGACGGAGGATTCCAGGCCGCCCCGTTTGCACCCGACGTTAGCCTAAGCCAGGCTCTGCAAAATCCAGGGGTGTACAAACAGAGAAAGGAAACGAACGGTCTCCGGGATGCTCTGGCCGCGGTCCTGATGTACAGGTGGAGAACGAACCGGCTCGGAGATTTTAACACGGGAATGATTTATTATGCGAACACGCAACCCGGTTTCGCCTTAGGGCTATTCACCGCAGGTTGGAATCTTCCGTTTTTGACGTATCTGAACCCTTCCTATTTCTTTAATATTCGATTCACTTCCGAAAGGATCGGCGGGGCGTCGATCGGCGGCCAAAACGATATGGACTCCGGTTATCCTACGAACGCGTTCAACGGTAGCACGTTTCATCGGTTTTCGATCCACCATGAATACGATATAACCAAGGACTTCAAGGTACAACCCGGGATCGATTTAGGTTACCAATATTATAACGATAACATAGACAGGAGATCGGGATTCAAGAATTTGGATTTCAAGCTGATGGTGCGTTATTCCTCGTTTTTCGCCTCTTTGACCGACGTATATCGTCCGAACACTTATATGATAGATAACAATTATTATTATCCGAATATAGTCGGCGGACAGACGGTCGGAGTGGTTCCGGGAGCGAGTACGGTCCAGCCTCTCCCCGCGAATTCCAACGACGGGTTGACCGTGAACCCTTCCAAAAGTTACGGAACATCCAACGAGATCGTACTTAATTCCATCGCGAACTCGAACTTGGATCCGAACATCAAGCAGGCCTTAGTCAACCATCATCTAGCCCAAAAAATACCGCTTCACAGCGTGATCTGGTCCTTCGGTTACTCCATCCGTCTTTGATGGAGTAACTAGTCTCGTTTTCCGGAAATCTCCGAAAGGAGTCCTTTCACCGTCGAAAAGTTTTTCCATGGTAGAAAATGGCCTTCTTCCGGCAGGTAAATTTCCTTTACGATGGATCGCAACGGGAACGTGCGCCGTGCGAAATTCAGATTTTCCGGAGAAACGAGGCTGTCTTTCCCACCTTGCATGATATAGACTTCCGCCTTCAGTTTTTTCCAATCGGGCTCGATCGCCAACAACTGTTCCTTCATCGGAAGCATTTCCAGATTGCTGGTAAGAAGATCGGCCGGTAAAACAGATCTTGCAAGCCCGGTATTTGCCGCGCGGTTGTACCATTTTAGTTCTTCTTTTTCGGGATCCAGTGCGGCAGCGAGGAGCACCAGATGAGTCACGCTGTTCCCTTCTAAGGCGGCGATTCTCGCGGCCACCGGTCCGCCGTAAGAATGTCCTACTAGTACGAATTTTCTTTTTGGGGACTTCGGAGAAATGGAATATAAAGAATTTAGAATGCGTTTCGCTTGTTTGTCGACGTCAGGTAACGGACCTGGGGAAGATCCGAATCCGGGTCTGTCCAATCCGATCATGCAGAAGGCGGAAAGTAGATCCGGGTCCTTCATGTATCTCCAGAAATGAATCCAATTTCCGGGAGAGCCGTGGATAAAAACGAGCAGATCCTTATCGGTCTTTCCGAGGCACCCTACCGAAACGGAGTGGATGGCGGAATCGCTCCCTTGATTCGTATCGATTTCTTTGTAAGCCACGCCGGCTCGGGAAAAATCCTGAAGAGCTTCCGCCTCCGTCATTTTCCATTCCGGAAATGAAGTACAGCCTGCAAGGAAACATAAGGATAAAACTAGAGGGAAGTGTTTAGTGTACATCTTAAAAAAATCCGAAAATTGCTTAACTTTTTCCAAAATAGATCGTTCTTAATAGAAGAGAGTAGGAGGATCGCATGGACCTGTCCAGACTTCCTAAAGGTTCCTGGAACGGAACGTTCCGGAGCCATGTTTTACTGCTAGAGAATTTTCTCAGTCCTTTGTCCTCGAAACCGGGAGGGGAAATCTGCGTTTACCTTGCCGGCTTAATCGCAAGAAGATTGGACGAAGCTTATTCCAGCGCCTGCCTTTCTTTTATCCTAGAAGATCCCTCCGAAATCGACGGTATTGTCCGTTCTCACCAACCGTACATCGGTCAAAACGCTCCTATCGTAACGATTTCAAAAATAAACGCGGAATTCCTTTCCTTCGCCCTGGCAACCAAAGGAGACCAAGCCTGGAGAAGTTTGGAGATTCTCGCCCCTAAAAAATTATTCTCTCTCGCCTCCGTTTTCTCTTACAGATGCGGCAATGCCGCGCTCGGAAATATTTTCGGAGTCTTTTCCACCGAGTTAGACCTCCTTTTGAATATTCTAGGCGCGTATCTTCGTTATATAGAAGAGAACCCGGACCGCTTTCCGCCGGCCACACTTTCCGAAAACGTCTCGGAGCGATTCTCCGAGGAGATTAACGAAAGGAACAGATACAAGGAAAGGAACCCCGGGGCCGAAGACACGGTTCCGTACGACGCTCAGGTAGATCCTTCCCGGATTTTAGGCGGCTGGAATCTTCCTAACTGATCTCTTGTTTCTCCTGTCCTTCGAGGGCGGAATAGAGGCGCCAGAAGGAATGACTCGGAGTGTCTTTGGTTCCGGGATCCACAAGGTCCGGTCGGATTCCTTTGACTAGATACATTTCTATTTCTCCTTTATTTTTCGCCTTAACTAGGCCTCTCGGTTCGCAATCGAAAAAGTCCTTTACCAATTCGTACGTCTGCTTGGATATATTCACTTCTCCGGGAAGTCCGGAACTTTCCATTCTGCTAGCGGTATTTACGGTATCGCCCCAAATGTCGTATGCGAACTTTTCGGTTCCAATGACTCCCGCCACTACGCTGCCGCAATGGATGCCCAGGCGCAAGGACCAAGACGGAAGTCCCGCTTGTTCCCTTTCGATTTTATTTTTCAACATGAATTCCTGAAATTCCAATCCGCAAAGGACAGCGTCCACCGCATGGGTAGAGTTCGGAACGGGAAGACCTCCCGCTGCCATGTAGGAATCCCCTATGGTTTTGATCTTTTCAAGACCGTAGCGTTTGGTGACGCGGTCGAAGTATTTGAAAAAAAGATCCAGTTCTCCCACGAGTTCCTCGGGAGTCATGCTTTCGGATATTCGAGTAAAGCCGGCCATATCCGTAAAAAGGACCGAAACGTTTTCATAACGAATCGGAGCCACTCGTTCGTTCTTCTTCAGTTCGTCCGCGATCGTTTCGGGTAGAATGTTCCGGAGGAGATTCTCCGATTTTCCTCTTTCCACATTCAGGTTTCTGGCCATAATAAAGATCAGGATTCCGGTCAGGATCTGTACGAATAAATAATTCCCGGCGAGATCGCCGTATCTCAATTCTCTTGTATCGTTCGTCTGAACGATGAAGTTCGGATAAAAATACTCTAATCCGTAGAGAGTCATCGTGAACAAAGCGTAGAGTCCATACACCAGGAAAACGTTCTGGTCGCGGAGCAGCACTGTCGCTATGACCAAGGCGGGAATGAAATAGTAATGATTTCCTCCTTGCGATCCTCCGTTCAAAAACCAAACGGAAGAGAGATACATCAGGATGGTCAGATTGAAGGGCCAATATAAGGAATAGTAGATACTCTTCACCCGGGAGAGGTAGTACATGGCCAAGAGCGCGACTCCCGAAACGGAGTTTAAGAGCAGAATTCTTAGGTAATATTCGCTCGGAGGAAGAAAAACGGATCCGATAATATTCAGAGATCCGTTGATTAAAGCGACCGAATTGAAAAGCCTATGCTCCATGGAGTTCTTTTTAGGATCCCCTACAAGGAAGAAGACGAAATTTAAAAACCTGAATTTCACGCGGACCTCCTCACGATCGAAAGGTATTACTATTCGCATACCCGTCGGCGGAAGAAAGGACTTTTTCCACGGGTTTTAAACGGAAAGATCGGAAATTTTTCTTCCCCCTTTATAAAAATTCCATAATGCCGCCAGTATGGGAAAGAGTCCCGCCTTCTTCCCTTTCGATTCGCGGCCGATTCTGAACAGGATTTCCCATTGCTTAAAAAGGATCGTATATCGTTCCCGGACGCTGAACCTAGGATCGTATAAGTTCGTGGACTCCGACGTAACGCCGTTCAATTCCACGATCTTAAATTTCTTTCCGAGTTTTAATTCCTCCGGGGAAGAAAAACGGACGTCGTATCTTCCGAAGTAAAAATCTTCGAAAGGGGAAGTGGCTTTCTGTATCTCATCCTCCAATTCGGGACTCATCCATTCTTTTCCGTCCAGGAAAAGGGTTCCCTGGCAATGGTTTCCGGCTTCGGTGAGGGGCAGGGTTTCTCCGGAAGGAAGTACGCGTTTCCAAATTTCTGGGAATCTATTTTGGAATACCTCTTTCTGGATTCTGAATCTGGGATGGGATAATACGAGATTTTCGAGAGTGGATTTACCGTCTCCGGTCACTCGAGGAAATACTTTTCGGGTAATGGAGAAAATTTTTCCGGATTTCTGACCGGGGTATCTATAATAAAAAATTCCAGCCTCGTACGGTCCAGGGTGAAATTCCTGTACGAGCAAAGGAACGTTCGATTCCGCAAGAAGACTTCGGAGATCCTCTTTTCGACGGGCGATCCGGACTCCTTGTCCGCGTTGACCTGCGTCGGGCTTTATGATGACGGGAAAGTCCAAACCAAGTTTCCGCATTTCCCTTTCTACGCTTTCTTCGTTGCGCGAATCCCCATCTACTCGGAAATTTTTTAGGACGTATTCCGGAGAAAGTCGGGAAAGGATGTCGAACTTCGATTCTCCGACGAGTCCTCCCAACGGAATTCCCGGATTCGCGGCTGCGATCGTTCCGAAGCCTAAAGAGGAAAAGGATCCAGGCCTTAGGGAACGGAAGCTGAGGAAGGCGATCCAAGGAACGACGGGAAGATACAATTTCCAAGCGGGCCAAAACTCCATAGGGTCGAAAAGTCTTAAAAGAGAAGTTTCGTTCGCATCTTCGAGTTTCATTCCGGTCCTAAATCACCGGATCCCAACCCATAGGTAAGGCTATCGAACGTTCGAATTGGATCGTCGAGAATGCGAATCCGAAAGCGCTAGGAATATTAGAAAAACATAATCCATATTCCAATCCGATCCGGATCATCGCATCGTGGTGTATGGTATGTTCCTGTACGTACAATAATTCCCTTTCCCAGTAGGTGTCCGTCGATCCTTCCTTCTCCGAAAAAGGATCGGCGATGTAGGAGAGAGACACAGGGCCGCTCCAGTTCCAAATTCGTATCACGGAGGCCAAATCACCGAGGCGGCCGGAGGCGGCGGAAGGAGACTCCTCATACAAAGGATTTCTTTCTCTCCGATCATAGGAGATCGTTTCGTTTTCCCGTCCCCTTAAAAGAGCCTCCACGAATTCTATGGAGTGCCTAACATGCTTGCCCACGGAAGAGCCGGAAAGGATGGGCAAGGGTCTGGTATAAGGTTCAACGGGTACTTTCGAGACGATGTCGGCAAGTTGCGTTAGGACTCCGGAGAGGGACTCGACTAAGTGTGAAGATTCTGTCAGCATCGAAACAAGATTCGTCCGAGCTAATTTATAGGTTACACATCTCCGGCTGAAAAGCGATTTTCGTCGGGGTTTCGGAATAAAATCCTAATGTAACGGAATGGGAAAGATCAGCCGAATTTTCCCGAAATATAGTCTTCGGTCTCTTTTTTGGAAGGGTTATTGAAGATCTTTTTGGTAGTATCGAACTCCATCAGTTTTCCCATATAGAATAATCCGGTATAATCGCTGATCCGGGCCGCCTGTTGCATGTTATGGGTTACGATGACTATGGTATAGGAATCCTTGAATTCCGCGATAAATTCCTCCACTTTCTTGGTGGAAATCGGGTCCAAAGCGGAACAAGGCTCGTCCATCAGGATCACTTCCGGATTCATCGCTATGGCTCTGGCGATGCAAAGCCTTTGCTGTTGCCCGCCGGAGAGCCCCAAGGCGCTATCGTTCAGACGATCCTTGACTTCTTTCCAGATCGCCGCTTTCTTTAGACTTTCCTCGATAACTCCGTCCATCTCGCTTTTGGAAAGTTTAAAATTCATTTTCAAGCCGAAAGCGATGTTTTCGTAAATGGATTTCGGAAACGGAAAGGATTTCTGGAATACCATTCCGACACGTTTGCGTAATTCGACGACATTCATTAACGGATCGTAGATGTTGATCCCGTCGATCTCCAATTTCCCGCCGACGCTGGTTCCGTCGATGACGTCGTTCATCCTATTGATGGATCTTAAGAACGTAGACTTTCCGCAACCGGAGGGCCCGATGAAAGCGGTCACTTTTTTAGCGTGGATGTCCAGGGATATTTCATGCAGGGCCTGACTCTCTCCGTAGAAAAAATCGAAGTGGCGGGATTTTATTTTTACTTTATGGCTTTCTTTCACCTGCGAATTTCTCCTCGCGTCGTCGTTCTTTTTTATACAATCGTTAAGCGCCTAGACGGCCCTTGTTTTTTCGGATTCTGAATCGTATATAAGTCGCGAAAAAACTCATTCCGAACGTGAGAGCCAAAAGCACCAAAGTAGTAGCGTACTGTTTCGGTAAGGCTTTGTCCACGTCGGGGGATTGGGTTGCAAGCACGAATAAGTGGTAGCCCAAATGCATGAATTGGTCAGTCAATTTCGTGGGGAGGTCGGGGAGAGAATAGACCACTCCCACGAACATGATAGGCGCGACTTCGCCGGCCCCTCTCCCGATCGCGAGTATGGCACCGGTCAAGATTCCGGTGACCGAATTCGGAAGAACCAGGTTCCAAATCGTCTGCCATTTGGTGGCGCCTAACGCCAGGCTTGCTTCGCGCATCTCTCGGGGAATGCTACGCATGGTTTCTTCCACGGAAATGATGATAACCGGTAAGGTCAGTACGGCGAGGGTAGCCGCAGACCAAAGAATCGCGGGTTTTCCCCAAACCGGAGCGCTATGTCCCGCTACGGAATCGATCCCTTTTCCGACGAATTGGATGAAAAAGCCCACACCGAATAATCCGAATACGATAGAAGGTACTCCGGCAAGCGTGTTGATCGCAAATCGTAGAGTCGACGTAAATCTGGAGTCGCGATCCGTGTATTCCGCCAAAAAGATTCCCGTCGCAGTGCCGATAGGAATACTGAAAAGAATCATTATAAAAACAAGATATACCGTTCCGTAGATCGCAGGGAAAATACCTCCTTCGAGGTTGTTATTTTTCGGAGCCGCGCTCAGGAATTCCCAGGTTACGTTTAATAACCCGCGGAATATGAAGTTGCCGAGCATGAGTAGGATCAAGGATACGATCAGGATCGTCGAAAGCATCGGAATACCTTCGGCTACGATCGTGGCGATTCTATCTTTCAGTCTTCGTTTGCGGTTTAAGCGGACTTTTTTCCATTTCAATGGGATAACAACCGGATTCGTTCAGGGATTTTCGTTAGGAGCCGTGGAATTTTTTCATTAACCGTTTTTTGACGTACAATTCGGTGACTGCATTCAGCGAAAAAGTGAATACGAACAAAAGAACGCCTAATAAAAATAGAATATTATAATGATTTGATCCCCAGATGACCTCTCCCATTTCCGCTCCGATCGTTGCGGCAAAGGTTCTGGAAGGGTCGAACACTCCGAAGGACATCAAAGGAGCGTTCCCGGTAGCCATGAGAGCTATCATGGTCTCTCCGAAGGCACGGCCAATGCCTAAAAGAACCGCCGCAAAAACTCCGGGTAGTGCGGCGGGAAGCATGACTCTGTAAGCGGTCTGCCATTCCGTAGCTCCTAAGGCCAGAGAGGCTTGCCTATAAGATTGGGGCACTGTATTTAAAGCATCTTCGGCTACGGTGAATATGATCGGGATTACGGCTATGGAGAGGCCGATTCCTCCCGTGATCGCGTTCAGTCGAAAGTCCAAATCGAACACCGACTTTACCACCGTTGCCACGTCCATGAGGCAGAAAAATCCGATCACCACGGAAGGAAAGCTGGCTAGCAATTCTATGGTAGGCTTTATGAATTCACGGATTCGCATGGGCAAAAAGAAGGTTACGTTTAATGCCGCCAAAATGGCCAGAGGAGCGCCGATTAAGATCGCGATAAAAGTGGTCTTTGCGGTTCCGACGATCAGAGGAAGAATGCCGAATTTCGGAATGGTGGAAATCGGTTGCCAAATTGTCCCGATCAGATTTTCCCAAAGGGAAGGTTCTTCGTTAGGAACTTCCTCTTTCGCGGTAGGTTTCGGTCCCAGATGGATTTGTCCGCCACCGTCCGGGTTGTACTCGCTCGGAGCATCCGATCCATAGGAGGTCGGAGCCTCTCCATAAGAAGAGGGCACTTGGGTTTCGCTTGAGATTTTTGCTTTGGGAGGAGAAAAGAAGAGGGAAGAGGCTTCTTTAAAAACGAATAAGAAGATCAGCAAAATGAGCAAAATCGAAGTCGCGGCCACGACCTTGATCGTAAATTCCGCAAAACTATCCACTCTTCGCTTTTGCGGATGGAGTAGATATCTCAAAAGAGATTCGAATTTGCTCATTAAAACCTAACGACTATCTTATTTCTTTTTCAAAGGAAAGTAGCCGACATCGTGAACCACTTTCTGGCCGTCTTTGCCGATCACCCAGTCCACGAATTTCTTCGTATCGTCTTTCGGTACTTCTCTGAGATAAAAATATAGGTATCTGGAAATCGGATATTTGTTGGAAAGGATATTCGTTTCCGTAGGAAGCTCCGGTTTGGATTTATCATCTATGGCAACGGCGACTTCTTTTACTTCGGAAGCGTATGCAGCTCCGCCGTATCCGATGCCCCATTTGTCCTTACCGACCGCATTTACAAGAGCGGCAGTTCCGACCATGTGCTGTGCAGCAGGATCGAAATCCTTTTTCTCCAGGACGTGTTCCTTAAAGTATTCGTATGTTCCGGAATTGTTTTCTCTGCTGTAGAGTATGATTTTGTGATCTTCTCCGCCTACATCCTTCCAATTCGTCACTTTTCCGGTGAAAATATCCCGGATTTGAGCTAGGGTAAGATGGGAAACCGGGTTCTTTTTATTGATGTAGAGAGACAATCCATCCACGGCTACTTTGATTTCCACACCATTGGAATTGTATTTTTCCTTCAACTGGTGAATTTCTTGGGGCTTTAAAGGACGAGAAGAGGAGCAGATGTCGGTGGTTCCGTTGATCAAAGCTGCGATTCCGGTTCCGGATCCACCGCCTGTTACTTGGAACTGAACTTTTTTATCCGGATACGTTTCCGCCCATTTCTGGACGAGGATGACCATAGTGTCCGATCCCTTGATGGTGATCGTTTTTTTCTCTTCGGCAAATACCGAGCCCGAGACTAGGATTGCGGTGATTGCTATTATTTTTTGGAAGATATTTTTCATTTAAAAAATGGGCTCTCCTTGATGGCAGTGTAACTTACATCGATTTTATTACAAACTGATTTCCGAGGAATTAAGATGATATTACGCACCAGAATTCTCGCAGAAATCGGCATTTCTTGCTGTTTTAAAGGAAAGGACGTTCGGAGTACACCCGTTATCCGATCCGGCTTGGCGTCAACCCGAAAAAGCAGGGTCGACAAAGAATGAGTCAAAAATCGAGCCCCGAAGGGCTCAAGTTTAGGTCAGAAAATGAATCTGTTTTTATTCGGATTTCTGGGTTTCCGCAAAGGAGATCTTCAAGGAAATCCGGCAGCTCTCCATTGTGCCTGTTTGCAAGCAGAATAGTTCGGGTCGCAGTAATATACTTTAAACGCGAAATCGGATCCGATTGCAGGGACTCCCCCTCCCGTAAATCCGAAGTTGGAAGTTCCGGATGCACAGGTGCTAGAACTCGTATTCTGCTTGTGGAAGTCGTTGTTTGCCGCGGTTCCTCCCAGAACGATATTGAAGTACGCAGTGGGGGAAATGGCAGGTCCGCTGGCTCCTCCCGCCGTAAAGGTATCGTAGCATTTTCCGGTGTACGAAATTCCGTCCGTAGTATCGAATACGACGATGGAATTTTTTCCGTCGGCAGTCTGCGCTCCCGCTAAAGCGAGCAAAAGAGAGCTGGTGTCCTCCTGGTGGCTTTTGCAAAAAGAGCTAGAAGCGAGAACCAGGGTTAACATTAGCAATTTAAGATATTTCATAAGTGTAAACCTTTCCATCTATTCTAAACGGGTGTCCAAGTGATCAGGAGATGTGACGCCGGTCCAGAACGTAGCTTGTAGTTGAAAATAAACCGTCTGGTTGTTGATCCGGGCCGCCGAGCCGTTGTTCGGATTCACGCCCAATTCCAATACCGGGATCTGGTAAAAGAGTTGTGCCTTGAACAAATGCTTGTCGCCGAAAAAGTTCAACCCAGCCCAATAGTATCTTCTATAGTCGCTCGGATCCATGTGGCCGTTTCGGTTAAAATCACCCTGCATGTAATCGTAGCGGAAGACCGGCATGAGCCAAAAACGTTCCGTGATCGGGATATTGTAACCTACGGTTTGCTGCCATCCGATCATATTGTTGGAAGCGGCTCCGGTGAATCTCGTATAGGCCCCGCTGAGGTAAAAACCTCTCCAGCTGAAAGTATAATCGACAGTATTTCCCGTCAGGTCCATTCGACAACGACCGGGGGTGGTCTGGTTGCTTTGGACGTTGTAGTTTCCGTTGGTCCCGCAATCCGGAGTGGTTTGAGGAGTCAGCATCGTGACGTTTCCGTATCCTCGAGGAACGGCACCGTCGATAGCGAGGGTGGATCCGGGGGAGCTACTGAATGCCGCGTTTCTGGTCTGCATTCTGGCCGCTCCTATGGAAAGTTTGGCTTCTCTCAAGAAGATTTCTTCGCCTTCTTGCCAACCCACATTCGCTCCATTCGGTTTCATTAATCCGCCGAAGACGTTCCATTGAGCTCTCGCGTAGTAAGTAGGCGAGGTGATTAACTGCTGGTTTCCGTCGAACGTATAGGTCAGGTCTTGGCGGCGCCCGTTTCCGAAGTCTCCACCGGCTCCTTTGCCGTTCCCTACCATTAGGTTGACGGTCAGGTGTTTCTCATACTTTCCGTCGAAATAATCCTTTAAAGGGGAGAGTTGGATCCCGACCCCGTCATCGAACTGAGGATACGCCTGGGTGGTATAGGAACGTTCCAGCGCGATGAAGTTCGCCGAGGACATCAGGTATTCTCTCTGGAATTGCGTAGGCAATTGCCCGAGACTGATTCTCGCCCCCCAGAACGGCAGGTTAAAGAATATGGCCGCCTCTTGGATGAATCCTCTGGCGTCTTTCAGAGAAACGGAGGTTACTTGTCCTGCCGCGTTCGTGGTGCTGTTCAACTGTGGGTTATTCAACATGTTTTCCCCACGGACGTTCAGAACGGCTCCCCACCAGGAACTTCCCTGGTACTGAAAGCCCAAACGCAAACGCCGGAAGTTCCAATCCACGGAACTGAAATCGGAATGCCCGTTGCTGAAATTCGATCCTTCCTGAGCGGACACTCCTCGGAACTGGATTCGACCCGTGATGGTCAATTTTTCCTTTTGGGGTTCGGAAGGTCTACTGGTCAGGTGATTCGGATACGGATTGAATTTAGGATCATGTTTGTTGATTCCCTTATTCAACTTACTCGGAGTCCGTCCGACTCCCGGTTTCGTAAATAGTTGTCCGTCCTGGTCTTCGTAGATCGTAAACTCTTCCTTTTCTTTCGGTTTCTCTTCCGGAGGTTTTGTCGGAGCAGGAGTTGCCTGTCCTTCGGCCGCTGGAACAGGGGTTCCTTGGCTGAAGAGAGAGGAAAATCCTACGAAAACGGATCCTAAGAGAAGGAAATGGAGAAAGGAACGACTAAAAGACGGGAGAGTTCCTCCAGTGCTTCTTTTGTTTTTCATGTAGAGTTACCATTTGCTTTTTTTTACACCCCGTTTTGGGAGGCGGTCTTTGATAAGAGGAGAATGGAGGCAAAGGGTTACGCTTGGATTACGAATCAGCTAGCATTCCATCACGAAGTCCAAAATTTTCTGAAAAAAATTCCAAATATTGGACTTTTTCATTTTTCCAATATTTTCTCGGGATTGAAAACGGGAATGTCTAGTATTCCAGGAATAAAAGATGGAATTCTAAAAATAGAGAAATTTCTAGAAATCTTGGAATCGAGCTCCGAAATTCCTGACAAATCGGCTGGTTTTATACTGAATTTTCTTTCCTTCAGAAAGAATGGGCTGAAACATCCAGCCATTCCTCTCACAATCAACTGCAAATCTGAGTTCCTTCGCACAAAATCAGGGAAATGATTTTCAAAAAAGATATAAAAAATATTTATAAAATGATTGTATGATTTTTCTTTTTTCCAAGTATGGCAAAAAATGCAATCTATGGAACGGCATGGGTTTTCCTGAAGGAAGTCGGACCGGAATTTCGGAAAGATCATATAGATTCGAGAAGGTTATCCTTGAAATCGAGAAAATATCTAATATCTCTTTGTTTGGCGTCTTTTTCCGCACTGACAGCGGAGGAAGGTTCCTTCTTCGACAAAACGGGAGCAGTCGGGTTTAGAATTACAGAAAATACCGTACATTCCGCGACGGCAAGCAACGCATTGACATTGGGGAGTAATAGCAGCCAGTGGGCAGTCGCAACCGGAAATTATAGCATAACGTTACCTTCTCCTACGACATTTCGAGGGAAGGGGGTCGAATGGGAAACGTCGGTTCGCCATACGGGACTCTTTCGGAGCAATTACCTGCTCTCGTATTCCGCTCTCGGTTCGGAACATATACAATCTCCAGCCTACAGTTCCTCCCAATCCGGAGGTACTGTTCTCAGTCCCGGAACTCCGACGCTCCTACAAGATTTTACGGTTTGGGACTATTCTAAAAATAAACTGGACAGCATGAGAGCCAGTTGGGGAGGGGACTTCCTGATTTTTAATGGCTTTAAGAACAAATATCTAGAAAATTTCGCGCTCCGATTCGGATTGGAAGCGTATCAAAATCAAACACGCTTGGTTTCGGGTTCTAATATGTATTACGATTCCCTAACCATTGCAAAGAATCCTCCTTTTTCTGGCGGCGGGGTGGATCCGGTTACGCGGGATCGGATCGATTATCGGGAATTCTTCGGAAGCGCCGTTGCAGGATTGAATTATGCGATCGCATTGGGGAATGGCAGAATCGATGTCGGAGTGGAATACTTTTCCAGTTTCTACGGAGATAATCGTTTCGACGATCATAGTCGCACGTTGGCGACAATCGGGTCGAAGCTTCTGCCTCTTAACGGTCATGTGAAAATAACGTCTCAGGGAAAAATAGAAGGGAACAGGTTCCAACTGGGTTATTTGTGGAATTTCAACGAATCCTTGTTTGTACGTTTTTCCGGAGCGGTTAGTAGTGCAACCCATTCGACTTCGCACGGATTATCAACTCTGGATCCTATGCTCTTCGCAGTAAATTTTATGGCCGGTAATTTTATCTCAAGTGTAGGAACGAAGACGAGCGCTCGAGATACGAGGTCCCAGATCGGGATCGAATTCGGTTTCAGATACTGACCGAGGAGGGAGAACATGAAAACAGGATCCAATGTAAGAGTTTTCGCAAGCGCATCCGTATGTATTTTTTTGATCGCAGTGTTCAACTGTGCGACCGTTCCCAGATACGAAGAGGTTCAGGCTTCGGCAAAATCTTCGTTGAACGATGCAGAGGTATTTTTCTCCCAGAAAAAAAACGCCGAAGCAGCGGAGCTCCTTCGCGCAGTGTTGAAGGTTTACCCTGAAAACGAGAGGGCCAAGGCTTTGTACGAAAAATTGCCTCCAGAATCTAAGGAAGCAGTTTCGGAAATTTCCTATCTCGGGCCGAACCGAGGAAAACGAGAAGCAGAAGAAAGTAGTCTTTTGGCCAAGTTTGCCTGGTATCTTCCGGATAGAATTTTAGATCTTCTGGACATCCTCAGCGTGAACGTGAAAGTAGGGCCTCAGTTCGGAGTGAGCGCTTGGGTAACGAGAGGGTTTCAGGTTACTCTTTATACCGGAAATACGGTCCAGCTGGGTTGGTTCCAAAAGAGAAACCTAGGCTATACGGAGGAATTGTCTGCGGAGGCAGGGCTTGGGCCGGTCGTTCCGATTTCCATTTCCGGTAGGTCTATGGGGACTGGAAGTAAGGACGCGTATGAATCTTTTGTCTTCCACAGCCCCCGAAAAAAGATCTATCAGAACTACAGGGATTATTGGGGCATGGGTGTAAAAGCGGGAGTAGTCATGGGAGGGCTTGAGGTGGAAGTGCACTGGTTGGAATTCTTCGATTTCCTTGCAGGAATCTTCACCTTCGACTTACTATACGATGATCTTGCAAAAACACGTTCCCTAAATTTCACTTCGGAACAGGAAAGGAAACTTTATCTTCTAAATACTGCGGACAGGATCCTGCATCCGGCGGAAATCCGAGAGATTCGCCGGGAATTTCCGGATTTGAACGATTCGGAAAAGAAGGAAATTTTCCCTTCGGAAAATCAGATAGAGAAAGTGCCGGACAAGAATCCGAAGAAAAGGTAGAGCTTCTTGCGGAAACATTATGAGCCTCTCCTTGTTTGAACGATGACGGAGTTTCCAACAGGTCGGATTCTTTTTCTTCTATTTCTATTTGCAGGATGCACGTACCGATCCGTGCAAAGCTCCGGGCAAATCCGGAAAGATTCCCCGTTCGGGAAGAAAAAGACGGAATTGGTCCTGCTCTTGAAAGGGGATACTTGTGCGGAATTCTGCGGACAAACGGAGAGATCCGACTCGTGTACTAAGCCTTCCGATTGCAAACAGGCGGTCACAGGCTGGTTCCGAGCGGAAGAGTTCGTGGATCAGGCTCGGTTTTCCTTCCGCCAATATTATCCCAAACGAAAATGGGAATTTCTATCCGGATTGTCCGGACGTTTGGCTGAATTTTGCCGGGATGAAAGCAATGGTTGCACGTACAGAACGTCGAAATATTCGAGCGGGTTCGAAGAGGTTCCGAGCAAAATAGAAATCAAAATAGACGGATTCGACCGTGAGATGCATTGGTCTTTGTATCTTTCCTCGTTTAGTCTGCTGGTATTTCCCGGCTATTTTCAGGAGAGACTCGATTTCCGTGCTTCTAAAACGACGGGTGAAAATGGAAAAGTACCCCTTCCGACGGTAGATGATCGTCTGAGGCATTGGTTCGGTTGGATTTTCTTTTTATGGGGTCCTATGCTTTCGGATTCGGTCGAGGATCTCTTTTTTTCGGAATTGAAACAGACGATATCCGGTCATTGATTCGCGAATTCTATCAGATTTTCGAAGGAGATCGGGCGGCTAAAATAGAATCCCTGGACTTCGTCGCACCCTAGGTCCCGAACTTTCCGAAGTTGCTCCTCCGTTTCGACTCCTTCCGCAGTAATTCTCAATCCCAAACTTTTTCCCAAGGCTACGATGGTTCTGGAAATCGCAAGGGAGTTGGAATCCAAGAGAATTCTTTTTACGAAAGACTGGTCGATTTTTAAAGTTCGGAGAGGAAGCCGACTTAAGTAGGCCAAGTTGGAGTAACCTGTCCCGAAATCGTCCAGAGAAATCGCGATGCCCCAGGAATGCAATTCGGTGAGTAGCTCCATGGCGGAAGTCATGTTCGTGATCAAACTGGACTCCGTGATTTCCAATTCTAAATCGTCCACTTCCAATCCGAATTGATCGATGGAACGCAGGACTTTTTTTGGGATCTGAGGGTCTTCCAATTGTTTGGCGGAAAGGTTGATGGAGATCCGTAAAGGGGAATATTTCGCCTTCCTCCATCTGGACAGGTCCTCCAGCGCCTTTTCCAATACGAATTCTCCGATCTCCATTACGAAACCGGATTCTTCCGCGATCGGAATGAATACCGACGGGGAAACGATTCCGAGATCGGGGTGTTGCCATCGTACCAAGGCCTCCGCAGAAACGGTTCTTCCGGTTTGCAGGTCGATCCTAGGTTGGTAATTCAGGAATAGTTGTCCTTTGGAGATCGATTGCACGAGATCCTTTTCCATGAGGTATTTTTCCTTCATCCTGGTTTTCCATTCCGAGGAGTAGGATTGTACTTTTGCGATTCCGGACTGTTTCGCTTGGTTCAGCGCCGTTTCGGATTTGAAAAGAAGTTGGTCCGAGGATTTGCCGTCGAACGGAAAGACCGCGATGCCCGCTTTGGTTTCGGAAGAAATGGTTTGGTTCTGGATTTGGATTCCCGTAGATGCAGTTTCTTGGATTTTCTTCGCCCATTCCTCCGCGTCCACTAGACTCTTGGAGTCCGGAAGTACCGGATAAAAGGAAAATCCTCCGTCGCCTGTCCTACCGATCACCGTGTCTTGCCCGAGTAGCACTTCCAGCTTTTGAGCGAGGGCCCTCAGGTATAGGTCTCCGGTGTGAAGACCGAAATTAAAACGGATTTCTTTGATCCGAGTGACTTCCAGGGAAAGTACGGGAAGGCTCGCGGCGCTTTCCTTTTCGGAGAGTTCCTTTAGGGCTCCGGAAAAACGTTCCAAAAAGAGGTTCCTGTTCGGAAGTCCCGTTAACCCGTCGTAATCCGTAAGATAATGTACGAGTTCGTCCAATTTCTTTACCGCTCTGCCGGTGTCCCTCATCAGGATTCCCACCTCGTCCTTGTAATGGTTCGGGAGTTCCGGCAATATTTTTTCGGTTATGTACCGATTCAGAGAACGGGCCGTATAAGCGATCGGGTCCAGCAATTTGTTCAAAATGAAGAGAACGAGTAAGGTTCCGATGAAGGTGGAAAAAAAAGCGGTCAGAAGCATTCGGACCGTATCTTCCTCGTGAGAGGAACGGTAGATCGCCGCGAACAAGATCAATGCGACTAACGGTACGTGCATGCCTAAAAAGGCGACGGACAGGATCTTACTGGAATAGGATTTTAAAAAGCGGATTCGGTTGAAAAAAGAATAAAGACTAAAATCCCGAAAATGATTCACAAATACCTCGAGCGATTTGGTTTTGATTTTCGAATCGATTTTCTGGCTTTTTCGTTTAGCGGAACAGAACCTGTTCCGAAGCCATCGTTTCCGGATTTGATTCGATCACAAGATAAAAAATTTCCTGACCTGTCGAGTATGGTTTCCGGCTTACTCACTTTGTGGTATCCCGATTCGGGATTCTAATGGTTAGAAGGCGTTCAAATCATTTCTATTCCCCGGTTTTCCGGGACTTGCGATGGGTCAAGAATCGGGGAGAGGCGGCAGTCGGTCGGTCTCTTCCAGGTTTCTTTCGGGTAGTTCTTTCCTCCGGAACCCTTTTGGAGGGTTCTGCCAAAATGGCTGAACCATTTTAAAACTCGTACGACCTTCCTGTATGGGGAAGGGAAAATCCAGAAAAAACATGTGAAATTCCTCCTTCCCTGGATTTTTTTCTTGCGGGGTTTCCGGTTTTTAGATATAAATATCAAACGTTCGAAATAAAATAAATCCGCCTTGGAGCGGATCTGAGCGAATTGAGGGAGAATCTATGAAGTACTGGAAGAAGCTTTCGTTCCTGGTGGCGTTCACTGTTCCGGCCATGACGGTCGTCGGCTATTGGTTGGGTGGTGGATGGAACTTTCTCACCTTCGGTGTGGTATTCGGCGCTCTACCCATTTTGGACGTGACGATCGGTTCAGACCCTTCGAATCCGGACGAAGCCGAAGTTCCGGCGTTGCAACAGGAATCCTATTATCGTTGGATCACCTATGTTTGGGCTTGGACTCAGATTGCATTGGTTCTTTGGGCCCTATGGGAAGTCCAAACCAAAATTCTTTCCGATTTGGAATGGTTCGCTTTCGTTCTTTCGATCGGACTTAATACCGGAGGCATCGGAATTACAGTGGCTCATGAATTGGGACACAAGAATACCAAGATAGAACAATGGTATTCCAAATTCATTCTGATGACGGTCTGTTATATGCACTTCTTTATTGAGCATAACCGCGGCCATCATGTGAACGTCTCCACAGACGGGGATCCCGCCAGCAGCAGAAAGGGAGAATCCTTTTACTCGTTTTATCCTCGCACTCTTTGGGGAAGCCTGAAGGACGCTTGGCTCTTGGAAAAGAAACGTTTGGAAAAAAAAGGGAAATCGGCTTGGGCGTTGGAAAACGAAATGATTACCTCCATGATCGTTCCCATTCTATTCATCGGCTCCGTGATGGGGGTTTTTTATGCGATTACCGGCGAGCTTCGCTGGAGCGTTTTGGGTTTCTTCCTGGTGCAGAGCTGGATCGCTTTTTCCCTACTGGAACTCGTGAATTATATAGAGCATTACGGCTTGAAAAGAAAGGAGCTTTACCCCGGAAAATTCGAAAAGGTACTTCCGATCCATTCTTGGAACCAGAACTTCTCGGTTTCCAACGCGTTCCTATTTCAGTTACAAAGACACTCGGACCACCACGCGAATGCGGGTCGTCGCTACCAAAGTCTGAGACATTTCGAGGAGAGTCCGCAACTTCCGTACGGATACGAAGTGATGATATTGGTCGCTTTGGTTCCGGCGCTTTGGTATAAGATCATGGATTGGAGATTGGAGGAGTGGGAGAGTAAATATTACGGCTCACAGGAAGACGGAAAAGCGAAGGGAAGAAAGGTCGTTATCGCTTAAACGAATTCCTTTGTATCATTCCATCGAAAGAGGGGTCCAGAAAAGAGGTCCGAAAAGGATCTCTTTTATTTTTTATTTCGCGAACTTTTCCAAGATCCTGAGTGTACGTACGAGGTCGTCCCGTTGTTGTTGCAGATCCTTTTTTAGCAACTCCGGGAGTTCCGGGTGGGCATCTAAAAAATCCTGGGTCTTGCGCAACAAAGTCGTGTCGGGTTCGAAAGAGGGAAATAGGTTGTGACCGAAGGCGCCCGAAAAATGCGGATCCCGTTTTTCATAAATCGAAATTACGGAACGGAAATATTCCTCTACATACGGTATTAGGAGGTCCTTTTGGTGGTCCCACTGGAATCCTCTCATTCCGAAGCGCAGATAATCAGTGGAGTCCCCTTCCCGTGGGGCAAGAAATCTTTCCCAGGCTTCCTTTTTCGTTTTCGGATCCGGAAACGAAACCCTGGCTAAAAACGCCTTTTTGCTTCCTAGATCGGAACCGTCCTTTTTTTCCTCTTCCGAAAGGAGTTCAAAGGCCTCTCTGTCTCCGAACGCACAGAGTCTTGCTAAGATTCCCCATCTTCTTTCCTGGTCTATCGGTAGGCCCGGGATGCTTTCCTTTCCGCTGAACAGGGATTTTAAGGCGTCCAATTGGGAACGGTTTCGGGATGTTCCTTCCAGAATCCGGTACCATAGGATCTGTTCCTGTTCGGAATTGGAGGTTTTGGCCAACTCCGCTTTGGCGACGGAGTTCAATTTTTCCGACCAATTTCTTTTTTCCATCTCCGGAAGGTAATTCGAAATCACGGTCATGGCCTTGGTCAGTATATGACTGTTCCGCACCGAAAGGTCCGGCTCCTTCAAGCCTTGCTCGAAGACCAGATCCAGGAATTCTCTTGGAGAAAATTCCGCGTCCCGGACCATCTGCCAGAGACTTCCCCAAACGATTCTGCGGGAAAAACGGTCGGGCAAGGTGCTTAAACTTCTTTTGAGTAAGGGAAGAGATTCCCGCGGAAGGTAGGTCTTAGCGTACGCGAAGTCTTCGGTGTTTAAGAGAAGTAGATCGTCCTTTGCAGGCAGAAGATCCTCCTCCATTACGGTTTCCTTTCCTTTGATCAGGATTCGTTTGCGTTTTAATTCCGTTAGCTTGCCGTTACTTTCGCGGTACAGGGCGGCTTGTAACGCATGGGTTCGGAAGAGCCCGTTCTTTTCCGAAGGGCTCTGCAATAAAAACGCTTTTCCGGATTTTGCGGAAGGAATCAGAGTATTGACTCCCGTCGTTTCCAACCATTCCCGGCTCCATCCTCGGACATCGATTCCGCTGACCTCAGACATGCAATTTAAGAAGTCCTCTAAGACCGTGTTTTTTTCCGCGTGCCTTTTGAAATACAATCTCATGGCATCCCGGAATTTGTCCTCTCCCACGTAGTACATCAGTTGTCTCAAAACGGACGCTCCCTTGGAATAGGAGATGCCGTCGAAATTGCTGATCGCTTCCAGAGTATTTTCCGCTTTGCCTGCGATCGGGTGAGTGGTGGACAACTGGTCTTCCCGGTAGGCCCATTCCTCTCGGACGTAGAAATGTTCCAGCGCGTCCGAAAAAAGTTTTCCGTGAGACATCGAATAATAGGAAAGATAGTCCGCGAAACTTTCGTTCAGCCAGAGATCGTTCCACCATTTCATCGTGACTAAATTTCCGAACCACATGTGTACCATCTCGTGGTAGATCGTGTTGGCCCGATTGAGGTATTCCGAATAGATTCTAGGACCTCGGAAAATGTAACTCTCCGAAAACGTAACCGCTCCCACGTTTTCCATCGCGCCCATGTTGAATTCCGGGACGAAGATCTGGTCGTATTTTCCGTAAGGGTAGGGGACCCCGAAATAGTTCTGCAAAAAGGAGAAGGCCTCCTTCGTGATCGCGAAGACGTTTTGCGCGTCCATGTATTTGGCAAGGGACTTTCTGCAAAAGATCCGTAGCGGGATCTCTCCAGATCTATCTTCCCAGACCGCGTAAGGTCCGACGATCAGTGCGAAGAGGTAAGTGGAAAATCTCTTGGTTTGGGCGAAGCGGATCCTCTTTCTCCCTTCTCCTAAAGTTTCCTCCTTTGCGGGAAGGGTGTTATGAATGTAAGTCCATTCGGAAGGGCCCGTTACCTCCAGGTCGTAAGTGGCCTTCAAGTCCGGTTGGTCGAAGGACGGAAAAAGTCTGTGCGCTTCGAAAGGCTCGAAATCCGTGTGCATGTATTCCGCGGAATCGGCGGGATCCTTGAATTTGTGAAATCCGGATCCTGTGTGGTCGAAGGAGTTCCGGTATTTGATCCTGAGTTCGTTCTTTCCGGATTGCAAAAGTTCGGAAGGAAGGACGAGACTGGACTCCTGTTTTTCGTATCCGGTTTCTTCCTTACCGTTCAACCAAAGGACTTCGATCTTTTTGGAAACGAAATCGACTTTGAGTCGCCCTTTTTTTCCTCCGGAATATACGAAGCGAAGCACCGAGTCTCCGCCGTATTCCTGGGATCGGGATTCCAATTCGAGTTTCAGGGAATAGGAAACTTCGGAGATCTGACTGGAGCGGAGAAGCGCTTCCTGCTGGGTCAATACGTTATCCATAATTTATCCCCTTTCGATTCGACTTTCGCCCGGATGGAACCTTATCTTGCCTTTGCTTCAGCCAGTCACGTCTTTTAAATCCAGTTTTCGAAGTCTAGGTGTGATCGCGGCAACCAAGCCCACGGTGAGAAGCGTCATGGTTCCTCCGAACACGACGGAAGGTGCAAGGCCCATCCATTTTGCCATCACTCCGGATTCGAACGCTCCGATTTCGTTCGAGGAGCCGATGAAGATGCTGTTCACTGCGGAAACCCTTCCTCTCATATGTTCCGGAGTGTATAACTGTACGATGGTTTGTCGGATGACTACGCTGACCATATCGAAGGCTCCGCTCGCGACTAATGCCAGGGCCGAAAGATAAAAATTTCTAGAAATCGCAAATACGATCATGCTCAGTCCGAATCCGAATACGCAGGCCAAGAGCAGGATTCCGGAATCTTTTTGGGGAGGTTTTGCCGCTATGAATAGGGCGCAGAGTACCGCTCCGACCGCCGGGGACATTCTCAGGATTCCGTATCCTTCCGGACCGAGAGAGAGTATGTTTTCCGCAAATGCGGGAAGAAGAGCCACGGCTCCTCCGAACAAAACCGCGAACAGATCCAGAGAGATGGCCCCGAGAATGATCTGGTGGCTGAATACGAATTTCCAACCTCCCGCGAGAGAGGCCAAAATCGATTCTTTCGGACCGCTTTCCGGTAATGGTTTGGAAGGAATGAACAGTAGTAGTCCCAAGGCCAGGAACATCAGGGCCATATCCGTGAAGTAAGCGATCTGGATTCCGCTGAACCCGATCAGGAGTCCTCCTAAAAACGGTCCCAATACGGAGGAAGTCTGCCAGGCGATTCCGCTCCAAGTCGCCGCGTTAGGAAACACTTCTTTGGGTACCAATTGGGTTTGGAACGCGGCCACACTCGGACTCAAAAACCCTCTAGAGATGCCCGAGATGAAAATGACTCCGTAGATCGGCAGAGTTCCGAATTTCGAAATCACCCATTCGAATTCACCTAACGTGAAAATAAATAAGAGCACGGAACAGAGAGTGAGAAGAAGAAGGGACCAAACGATCACTTTTTTGCGGGGAACCTTGTCCACGACCAGACCGGAAAAAAAGGAAACCGAAATGGAGGGAATGGCTTCCGTGAGTCCGATCAGGCCGAGGCTGAGAGCGTCTCCGGTGATTTTGTAGATTTGCCAGAATACGATCGTGGATTGCAGGATAAACGAAGTGGTGATCAGGAATTTTCCCAGTACGAAATTCCTGAAATCGGGAATCAGCAAGGATTCGAAAGGGGATTTTGAGAAGAGCTTTTTTTTCATGTGTGATCCGTTTTATTTTTTGGGAGGGTTTTTGATGAAGAACATTCCTAGGGCGGCGACCATCATTCCGTGGTGGAGGATATTCCGTTCTATCAGCTCGGGAATCTTTTCCAAAGAATATTCAAAAACTTCGATGCGTTCGCTTTCGTCCAGTTCCTGGCCGTGACCGTCAGGATGGACGTTTTTTGCCAAAAAGGTGTGACACCAATTATCGAATACCGCAGGATTTCCCGAAACTTTTCCCAGATATTCCCATTCTTCCGAAATATGGCCGGTTTCCTCGCGAAGCTCTGCTTGGGCGGATTCCAGTAAGGTGTTTTTTTCCGCGATTCCTCCCGGGATTTCCAGAGAGTAACGGTTCAGCCCATGCCTATATTGGTCGATCAGCAGGATTTTATTTTCCGGGGTCAGTGCGATGATGTTTACCCAATCCTTGGAAACCAGATGGAAGAAATCGCGGGAAACTTTCCCGTCCGGAGATTCCGTATGACAGGAAACTAAATCGAAAATAGGAGTTTGGACCAAAGATTTTGGTCGGTCTCGCTTCCAAAGGTTTTGGTCCGGGCGGTACAGGTCGGGTTGAAATTCTTGCATAGATTGGCGTTTCTTCCAGAATTCGGGAAACCCGTTTGATTCGCAACCTTTGCCTGTACGAGGTTGACAAGAAGCGAAACTCCCGAATTATGTCCCATGATTCCATGAAGCTGAACTCGGAACAGGAAAAAGCGGTCCGGACCGTACAAGGCCCCCTTCTCATCTTTGCCGGAGCAGGCTCCGGAAAAACCAGGGTTATCTCGAATCGGATCTCCCATATGATCCAGGACCATTCCATTCCGGCTTCCAGGATCGTCGCCTTATCTTTTACGAATAAAAGCGCTAAGGAAATGGGAGAAAGGGTCAGAAAGCTCGTATCTAGGAACCTTCTCAAAGGAATCGTACTTTCCACATTTCATTCCTTGGGTTTGGGAATCCTAAAAAAGCATATCGAAAAATTAGGATACAAACATCCTTTTCTGTTATTGAACCAAGCCGATCAGGAAGGTCTCATCACGGGAATGTTGGTGGCTCAGAAAATCGAACCGAAACGAGCCCAGGTGAGCGAGATTTTAGGGAAGATTTCCCGGATCAAAAACACGGGGCCGGAGCTACTCGAGACCTTTCAAAGTTCGATCAATGAAGGGGATCTTTCCGCCGCTTCCCTTTTCCAGCAATACCAAGACGCGTTAAAAGAACAGAATTGCATCGATTTCGACGATCTGATTCTTCTTCCTTCTAAACTTCTGAAAGACTTCGAGGAAGTGAGAGAAGAATATCATAAGAAGTTCCAGTATTTTCTCGTGGACGAGTTTCAGGACACCAATCGGACTCAGTACGAATTCCTGAGAGCTCTGATGGGTTCCTCCGACAATCTCTGCGTGGTCGGAGACGACGACCAGTCCATCTACGCGTTCCGAGGTTCCGATGTGAGTCTGATCCTAGGATTCGAAAAGGATTTTCCGGGAGCTACCGTGATTCGTCTTCTCGAGAATTATCGATCGACGGACATCATCGTTTCCGCGGCGAACTCCTTGATCCGGAATAATTCCTCGCGCAGGGAAAAGGAACTTTATTCCAGAGTTCCCGGGGCCAGGAAAGTGAAGTACGTGGAACGCACGGATGAAAAAGACGAAGCCGAGTGGGTGGTAGAGAATATTCGGGAGGAGATCATCAAGGAAGCGCGTAAGGGAAGCCAAATCGCGATCCTTTTCCGGACGAATTTTCAATCCAGACCTTTCGAAGAGTCTCTCCGCGCGAGAGACATGGCCTACAAGGTGGTAGGAGGCTATAACTTCTTCGACAGAAAGGAAGTTCGGGATTTGATCTCCTATATTCGTTTGATCGCAAACCAAAAAGACGACGCGTCCCTTTTGCGCATCATCAATTATCCGAAACGAGGGATCGGTCCCGGGTCCATTTCCTTGGTGCACGAAAAGGCGGGACAGAATAAGGAATCGCTCTACGAAACCTTGTTTAGAGTTTGCGAATCCCCCGATTTTCTTCCGGATCTGAACCGTAAGGTCGCCTCCGAAATCTATAATTTCGTGAATCTGATCGAAAAATCCAAAAAGAAATTTTCCTCCTCTCCGCGTCTCTTTTTCGCCTTGCGGGAATTCATCGGAGAGCTGGGCTTGGAAAAGGAAATCATCCTGGAGGAGAAGGAGGAAAAGGTCGCCAAAGCTAGGATTTACAACATGTCCGAATTGGTGAATATGCTCGCATTTTTCGAGGAAAACAACGAAACGGGTGAAAAACCTACGCTTTTCGACTTTATCAACCGTTTGGCGATGTTGATGGAAGACGAGCCTTCGGATGAAAAGGAGGATAATCGGATCCAACTGCTTACCATTCACCAATCCAAAGGGCTGGAATTCGAATCGGTGTATGTGGTCGGATTGGAAGAAGGGATCCTGCCCAACGGCCGAATTTCTTCCGAAGAAAACTCCGTTGACGAGGAAAGGCGTCTGATGTACGTGGCCATGACCCGAGCCAAGGTCCATTTATGCTTGACAGGAGCCGCAAATCGACGCAAATTTGGGGAGCAATTGAGTTCAGAGCCTTCTCGGTTCTTAAAAGAGATCTCTCCCGAGACCTTAGACTGGCTTTCCAACGAGGAAACAAGACAACAAGAGACGGAAGATTTCCTCCAAGAACTCGAAAAATTGAAAACGGGATAATAAAAATGAAGAGATATCTCGCTATACTGGTGCTGGGGAGCTTAGCTTCTTTTTCGTGTGCAACGGCGCAAAGAGAAAGTGCAGTGTCTGCAAACCTTGAATCCCAGGTCAGAGCAGAAATCAAAATCATCGATTCGCAATTACCAGGGATCGGTATGGAGGACAAAAGGCGTTCCGAACTCCTCCTCCAGAAAGCAAAGTTATTACTTAAAATCGAATCCTTCAAGGAAGCCTCTCTCGTTCTGAAAGAGCTCCAGAATTCCAAGGAAGGCAAGAATCTTCTCCATTTGGACCATTACCTCGGGTCCGCTTACTTGGGAATCAACGATTACGGAAATGCAATCGTTCACTTTCGTAAATCCGATAATATAGACAGGGATTTCGAATCTACGAACCGCAGAAAGATGTGGGCCAAAGCTTATTTCGAAGACGAGAAATACGGCCAAGCTCTCGGGATTCTCGGGCGCGCTGCCAGAGATAAGAATTTCGAGAAGGATCTATTCTATTATGAGACCGTCGTCGTCAGCTTCTATCGGATTAAGGAATACAAAAGATGCCAGATGGTTCTGGAAGAAGGATTGCAGAAATATCCAGAGAGCGCCGTTCTACGGGAGACTTCGGAAAAGATCGCGCAACTCCTACCGCGATAATCCGGTTTTCGTTTCCGTTTCCTAAAAATCCGTTTATCAAAAGGGACCGAATCGAGTTTCAGATTCCGGTCCCATTTTATATTTATAAGTATTCCAGAATATTGTATCTTCGCGCAAAGACGGTCGCGGAGCAGCCGTACTTCCGCAAGATATCCGTTCTTGTAGTGACGCTTCTTCTTTTATCCGTTGCCGTTAAGGAAGGAGCGGAATGGTATTTTGTACACCGAGTTTTGGATCTGAGAGGAATCAAGGAGCTTTCCCGAAATTTCATCAACGGCGAGCTGGGAAGAGCCGTAGCTTTGGGAGTCGTAGAGTTCGAATTTCCGAACCACGTTTTTATAGAAGATCTCAAGATTTCGAGCGAGGGAGATTTTGCGGCGCAGCATCTGATCCTGAGGGCAAATAAGATCGAATTGGTTTTGCGCGGACTTTGGAAAGGGACCCCTTCGGTGAAGGCGATCCGAGTCAGAAACGCACAGATTTACCTGGATCTGGAAGATCGTATTTCGGGAGAAATCCTAGGCTATATCCATAAGATCAATATCCCGGAAATCCTGCTCGAAAACACCACAGTGACTTTGGTTAGAGGAGGAAAGGTTCTTCTGGAAGAGGTGAGGGGAGTGGATTTTTTGATTCGAAAGGACGGAAATCGGATCTCCGTCGGAATTTCGGACTCCGTATTTCCTTGGCCCGGGTTGCGTTACGTAAACGGTACTTTCTCCACCGACGTCGGATCCAAAGGGATGTCTTTGGCTTTGGATTTTAGGAACGCAAGAGCGAAAGCGATCGGCGGATTGTATTCCGAGCTGTCCCCTTTTTTACCGCAGAACGGCCGCATCTCCGGCAAAGCGTTTCTGGAAGTGGAGGACGGAATTTTAAAGGGAAATGGAAAGACCGAATTTTCCGCGGTAAGCGGAATCGTCATGCAAGAACTTCCTCTTAAGGAGGAGCCGTGGGAATGGAGAAACGTATCTCTCGAACACGAATGGGCTCGTTCCAACGGGAAAGAAGGAACATATAAAGAATATCATAAACTTTTAAATAACGAAGATTCGTTGGAATTTTCCCGCGAAAAAGGGACCAAGGGATTGAGAAATTGGGAATTGAAACTGGACGTGTCCGACTTGGATAGGGTTCGCGATTTTTTACCGATTTCCGAGCAATTAGAGTCTTTCGGAGGGAGCCTAAGGTTACTTTGCAAGGGAAAAGAAACCGGTAATTCCAACGATTGGGTCCAGCTAGAAAGCGGATTTACTCTGAAGCATTTCCGTTGGAAAGATCCGGAACTGGATCTTGAGGTGAAAGAAGGAAATCTAAATTGGGATCGGAACGGTTCTTTCCGTATGGAAATGATCGGCTCCCAATTCGGTTTTCCTGCTCGCTGGACTTCGCGAGGCAAAGCTGGGTTTCGCAAGGCTTTTAAGGGGGACGGCACTCCGTATTATCAGGTTCAGGGGGATTTCGACACCGAGTTGAAAACGGATTCCATCGTGTTGGAGAATTATCTTCCTTGGTACAAACGGATGAGGCAGGAGGTGAGGGAAGAAGTCCGCACCAGAATGGAGAAACTGATCCCGGAAATTCATTTCGTTCGCACGCCGGTATATAAATACTTCCTGGAGTTTTCCACCGGAAATCTCAAGGTAGATGCGAAGGAGATGCGTCTGAAATCCGACCTTCCGAATTTGGGGGTTTTGGCTCTAAATCTCAAGTTCGCGCCATCTCAATCTAGATTGGAAGGAAAATTGTCGGGAGTCGGGGAAGGTAAGATCTCTTCCTATTTTACCTACGGAAGCGATAACCCGTATTTCAATTTCGAATTCGAAGGGAGCGATCTTCCGTGGAAACTCGCCTCCTTTAGATTCTGCGGAAAGGATCTGACTCCCGAGAAAATTTCCACCAAGGGAACGATTCGGTTCTTCGGAAATAATTTCCTGGACTTTCGCGATCATTTTTATATGAATCTGCAGGAAGTCCTTTTTAAGGGCGTACATTGGAGCGGGAATGCGAATTTTCCTCTTCCGTTGCAACCGGGATTCGATATGCAATTCGAATACGGAGATCCCGGAAATCCCATGTTGAAAAACCTAGTCTGGAAATCCGGAAATTTCAACGGGACCGGAAACGCCTACGGGGAAGAAAATTCCGATCTTCGTTATTCCGTCACGGGTTTCACTCAAACCGCTTCCAGCGATTCCGCTTTTACGATCAGCTCGGTCCCGTTCTATTCCAAGTTCCGGGAAACAAGAGAGATCTGCGTTCCGGAATGATTCCGATCATGTTCCTTAGCCGGCGGTGCGTTTTTCCTTAATGAAATGAACGACGGCTTTTGCCGCATTTTTAGAAGTAGGTTCGTCGCCTAAGGATCGTTTTACGGAGGCGATATCCTCTATCATTGCGTGTCTGTATTTTTTATTCTTTAGGATGGCTAAGGATTCTTCGAAGGCCATTTCGGGAGTACATTCCGCTTGTATCAATTCCCGCGCAGTCTCCCTACCGGAAAGGATGTTCACCAAACCTATGTACGGAGTCCGAATCACCTGCGAAGCGATGAAGTAGGTCAGAAAGCTGACTTTATAGAGGATGATCATCGGCTTTTCGAAATAGACCACTTCCAGAGTCGCAGTTCCGGAAGCCACCAAGACCAAATCCGCAGCCTCTATCGCCCTTAACGATCGATCGAAACTGTACTCCACGTTCAAGTTCGGGGAAAGGGCCGAGATTTTTTCGATGGAACGAAGGATAAACTCCTCCTCTTTCGCGTTGATATTCGGGATTAGGAAGCGGACATGTTTCTTTTCTTTTTCCAAAGCTTCATGAAGCAATTTTGCGGTCTGTAAAAGCGTTTGCAGGATGCGTCGGATCTCTCCGCTTCTGGAACCGGGCATAAGCGTGACGATGTACGTAGAGGAAGGTTTGTTTTCTCCGGTTTCCGGAAAAACCGCTTCTTTCTTGATCTTCTCCTTGATTCTCTGAGCGATCGGGTGTCCGACGAAAACGCTTCTTACTCCGTATTTATCGTACAGTTCCTTTTCGAAAGGGAAAAGGACGAGCATCAAGTCCACGCATTCCTGGATCCCATAGATCCGATCGAATTTCCAAGCCCAAAGCTGGGGAGAAACATAGAAGATCACTTTGATTCCCAATGCCTTCAGTTTGCGGGCTAATCTTAGGTTGAATCCGGGATAATCGACAAGGACCGCATGAGTGCAGGAGCGGGACGTAGCTTCTTCTACGATCTTTTCCATCAGAGATTTCAGGAACTTATATTTGAACAGCACTGCGGTGAATCCGATCACAGAGAGCTCCTCCATGTTTTCGATGGAGTCGAATCCTTCTTCTATCATCCTAGGTCCGCCTACTCCGAAAAAGGGGGAGTCGGGGTAGGTCTTTTTCAACTCGTGGATGAGTTCTCCTCCGAGTAGATCCCCCGAATGTTCTCCGGCTAAAAATAAGAAGGAGGGTGACGAATCGAGGCTCCAATCCCCCGCGCCAACTCTAGGCTTTGCGGGGGACTTTTTGGATTTCGGGGAGTCTTTTTTGGGTGCTATTGATTTTCGAGAGGTTACCACGGCCGATACTCAAGATATGTATTTTTAGTTTTTCGGCAAGGCGAATAAATTCCGGAGGATCCACCACGATGGTTTCTCCTTCCCTCAAGGAGAGGATTTCGCAGTCGCTTTCCTTCATCGTTTTCAGGGTTTCCACGCCAACGGTGGGAAGATCGAACCGGTCATCCTGGCTAGGTTTGGAACTTTTACATACGACCGCCTTGTCCTTTTTGGCAAAGGAGCCTCCGCGTCGAATCGCCAAATCCGTTCCTTCCACGGCTTCCACCGCCAATACGGACTTATCCAATACGACGACCGTCTGGCCTATGTCCAAATGAGCGATTTTCTCCGCATATTCCATTCCGAATTCCACATCGGCCAACTGTCTTTTGTCCAAGGCTTTTTTCGTATACCTACCTTGCGGGAGAAGAAGAGATTTCAGATACGTTTTTTGGGAGAGGATCCGGATCCCTTCTTTTTCGAATTCTTCGGCCACCGTTTTGAAAATGGAATAATCGTGCCGGTTTACCATTCTCGCCAATAAAGCGATGGCTTTCAGATCGAAATTCATACTTTTGAATATGATTTCCTTTTTGACCTTTCCTAATAGAAGGAGGCGATCGATTCCGTTCGCTTTACAGGATTTTAACAATCCTCCTATCTTCGCGATGCGAATGGGTACGACCCGGTCCGGATAGTCGCCGGGAGTAAAATCCGATTCCGCGATGGAAAGAAACAGCGGATCTTCTCCGGCCGCTAAGGCTTCGCGCATTCCGATTTGCGGAAGGTCTCCTCCTCCCGCTAAAATTCCTAAACGGCCCAAGTTCAGCCGGAGGATTCGGACGAACCGGACGAGGAATTGGAGGAGTTAGAAGAGTTAGAGGAATTCCCGGAAGATTTATAATCCGTGACGTAGAATCCGGAACCCTTGAAGATGATTCCACCTCCGTTCGAGATCAGACGCTCGACTTCCCCTTTACCGCAAAGGATACAGGTCTTGATCGGATCGTCCTTCATGGATTGGAAGTATTCGAAAGTTTGGCCGCAGTTTTTGCAGCGGTAGTCGTAAGTAGGCATAGTTGAATCTCCTAATATAATTCCTGCCCTTAGAAATGAAATTCGAACCGAAAGGCCGCTAGATTGGAATCGGAACGTTTTTCCGGTTGAAGAAGGCAAAGTTTGTATCGGGTCTCTTCCTCCGGAGAAAAATCCTCTTCCGGGCGGATCCCTTGCAATGCCACGGTTTCTCCGAGGAGCAGAGAGGCCGAGGCGGATCCGGAGTTCGAAGATGAAATCGCGATCCGGAAACGGCGTTTGCCGGAGGAATTTCCCGTAACGTATCTATTTCTGTTAATCGAAATGCTATCCCGTTCCAAGTCGATCTGAAATCCGGGCTTCCAGGATCCAGGTTGTCCGGCATAAAGTCGAAAGATAGGAACAGGCTCTTCTCCGCTGAGGCTGGCTGAGACAAATTCCAGGGAACGGAAGGGTTCTTCGACCAATCTACAGATCTCCGTATATTTTCCGTTTTGGGATCTATATAGTACGATTCCGTAATCTCCATCGAGTGCGATCTTGTCGGTTTTCAAATATTCTCCGTGAAATCCGGGCGGCGGTTGGTTCGGCTCCCAGAACGCGAAATCCCATGCTGTACTTTTTTCCGACTGCGAAAATCCGGCCAACATGGCCTCCGCTTTTTCCTGAGGATAGGGATCTTCCGCCGTAAAGGTGGAGAAAATCCAACCGGTGACGGAGAGTTCGGGAACATAGATCTGAAGCCAATTTCCTTTTTTCCCTCCGATCGTTTCCGAACGAGGATCCCTATCCAACACGTACAGAGTCAGATTTTTTTTCAATCGGGCGCGGCCAGGGTTCTCCGTTCCGGGCCCGGTCCGAAGGTTGGTGTTTTCTCCGGTGTTTTTCAGTCTTCCCGTAAAAAATACGGAATCTTCCTGCGAGCTCAAAAATCCGAGTCGCTCTTCGGCTTCCTTTTTGTCCGGTTCGGTCAGAGGAATTTCACGCTTTAGAGCTTTCCTAAGTGTAACCGAATATTTCGCACCGAGAACGAGAGGATCGGATTTTAGGAATTCCTTCAGGTATTTTAGAAAATTCGATTCTTCTTCCCAATCGGACGCGGATTCCAGTCGGAACGCCAGAGCTTTTTCCCGTAAAAATCCCCCGCGCGGGAGCTTGGTTAAAAAAACGTCCTCGAAGACAGGAAAGCCGGCACCTTCTCCTACGGAAAGGAATCCGATTTTTGTAATATTAGAGAATCGGGTCGCTTCCTTGTTTTGTTCCGCGGGTTCCAATTTTTTGAGCTCGGAGTTGAAGGAGACAAGGGACTGGGAAGCGTAGAATAGATCGTAAGGAGAAGGTTCGGAAAGAGTTCCTACGGAACGGACCACTTTTTCCCATTTTCCTTTTTTAAAATTCTCGTAGATCGTGTCCGAAGGCTTGGGCCAAAACTTCCAAGCCAAGACGATCAGAAGGATAAGGGCCGCGATCCCGAAGAGTGAAAGGAAAAATCCGCGCTTCAAAAGTGGTTTCGGTTCTTCCAGTTTATTGAAGATTCGGAAGTAGTTTGTCCACGTCCAAATCGAAGCGTTCCAACAAAGTATTTTTCGCGATGTAATAACGCATCAGATCGATATTGAAGTTCACTTTCGCTTGGGTCAGGCTGAGTTGGTCTCTTACCAGAGTGTCCAATGCGTTTTTTACGGAAACGGCATCCATCCTTCCTTGGCGGAAAGATCTTAGAACTCCGTTGTAATAATTCTGCGATTCCCGTTCCGTAATGATGGAATTCTTATAAATCCGGTAGCTCGCTTCGAGGGAATCGATCCTGGTGCGGACATCGTCCCGCACTTGATTCTTGATATCCAGTTCCTGAAGATTGGCTTGCTTTACTCCGATCTCGGAATCCCGGCGACCGGCATACACTCCTTTGTCGAAGATCGGATAAGAGAGAGCCACCTTGGTCTGGTAATCCTTGTATTTTAAGGAGCCGACCCCATCCGCCGGATCGCTATAGTTTTTTTCCGGAGAAACGAGGGTCTGTGCTTGGGAAGCCGCATAACCGGAAACCGTCAAGCTAGGAAGCTGGTCGTTCTTTGCGTTCTTTAAGAGAACTTCCGCAATTTCCTTTTGTCGGAGAGCGTTTTGGTAATCCGCTCTTTTTTGATACGCGACCGTGAGGTCCGCGGTATAATCCGGCTTGGAAGGTATGTCTTCTAAGAGGTCGGTTTCTTCCGAAAGTTCGGTATTATCGTCCAGTCTTAAGTTACGAGCCAGCTTTCTCTTCGCTTCGTCCTTTTGCACGATTGCGGTTTCCAACTGGCTATCCGCCTGGGCCAGAAGGGAATTCCATTGGTTTACCTCGAAGGATTCGGACAATCCCAAGCTTTGCTTACGCATGGTGAGGTTACGTATGTCTTTTACGTTTTCTTGAAGTTTCCTGTACGTTTTTAGAGAATGCAATTTGATGGAATAATCCCAAAAGTCCAGGAGTGCGTCCACGATCGCTTGTGAAATCTGCTGAGAAACCTGGTTTCTCGCGATTTCTCCCTGCTTGGTCAGGATTTTTTCCTCGTTCCGGCTTTGTAATCCGAAGGAGTTCTTCAGCAGATCCTGGCTAAAGGTGAGTCGGATAAAGCCGGTATACAAAGGGGGAAGGCCTAATCCGGAGAAACTCGCGGTAAACGGGTTGCTCTTGTCCTCGAACGCGTTGGAGTCGAATCGGGTGTTTCCCGCTTCGAGTTTGAAATATGTCCCTGTGGTCCGGATGGTCTTTTCGATCCCGCCCTTGATCGTATCGTTCGAGATTTTGTTACCGGTAAAGACGTTGTTTTGGTTGAACGGTAAGATCGTCTGGTTGAAGGAGTTATCGCTCACGATTTTCCAAGAATACTTGGATTCGGACTTTAAAAAACCGGAATCCGATTTTACCAATTCATAACGAAGATTCTGCAGGTTGAAGTTGCTTTCCAGGGAACGTTTTACCGTTTCCTCTGTGGAAAGCTTCAACTGCTTCGTGACCGTTTGGGCGGAAATCCCGAGTTGGGATAGGATCAGAATCGTTCCATACGCGAAAACCCGACCGGCCAAGCCGAGGGAAGAACGTTTCGAATTTTTTTGGCGCTGGTTCATGTAGACCTCCGATTCTGATCCCGAATTTAGACCGGTATTAACCGATCGCTTTCTTCATTTTTTCGCCCACTTCGGCGATGGATTGGCAGACATGGATGCCCGCTTCGGTCATGGCTTTCATTTTGGATGATGCCGTTCCCATTCCACCGCTGATAATCGCTCCCGCGTGCCCCATCCTTTTGCCCGGTGGAGCCGTTTGGCCTGCGATAAACCCTACGACGGGTTTTTTCACGTTGTTTTTGATATAAGCTGCCGCTTCTTCTTCCGAGGTTCCGCCGATTTCTCCGATCATGACGATCCCTTTGGTTTCGGAATCCTCGTTCAAAAGTTTGATCGCTTCGGTGTGGTTCATTCCGGGAACAGGGTCCCCTCCGATTCCGATTACGGTGGATTGTCCCAGTCCATGCTGGCTTAACTGCGCTACGGATTCGTAAGTCAAGGTTCCGGAGCGAGAAACGATTCCGATATTTCCAGCTTGGTGGATAAATCCGGGCATGATTCCCATTTTTACGCTATATTTCGGAGAGATGATCCCCGGACAGTTCGGTCCGATCAAACGGGTTTTGGAACTGCGAAGAGCGCTGTACACTTTGAGCATGTCATGGGTAGGAATGCCTTCCGTAATACAAACGACCAGAGGGATTTCGTTAAAAATTCCTTCTAAGATCGCGTCCGCCGCAAAGGGAGGGGGGACGAAAATAATGGAGGCGTTGGCACCTTCTTTTGCAATCGCATCTTTGAGGCTGTTAAATACGGGAACCGCCTTGCCTGCCAAATCAGTGGTTGTGCCTCCTTTTCCGGGGGTCACACCTGCGACTACGTTCGTACCGTATTCCAGCATTTGGGTTGCGTGAAAAGATCCTTCTTTTCCCGTGATTCCCTGGACTACGACTCGGGTATTGTTATCTACTAATACTGCCATTCTTGATTATAACCTTTTTGTCCGTTTCCTTATTGAATCGATTGGCCCACTTTCTTGGCCGCAGTGCGTAGGTCTTCTTCCGCGATGATGTTCAAGCCGGATTCATTCAAAATCCGTTTTCCTTCTTCCGCGTTCGTTCCTTTTAGGCGCACCACCAACGGAACGTTGATGTTTACCGCTTTTGCGGCTTCGATGATTCCGTTTGCTACTCTGTCGCAACGTACGATCCCGCCGAAAATATTTACGAAAATTCCTTTTACGTTCGGATCTCCGAGGATGAGTTTAAATCCGTTCGTAACCGTAGTTACGTTCGCTCCACCGCCCACGTCTAGAAAGTTAGCGGGCTCCGCTCCGGCCAATTTTACGATGTCCATGGTCGCCATCGCCAATCCGGCTCCGTTGACCATACAACCGATGTTTCCGTCCAGTTTTACGTAATTGATATTGTATTCGCTGGCCTTTACTTCGAGCGGATCTTCTTCGGAGATATCTCTGAAAGCCGCGTTATCTTGGTGGCGGAAAAGAGCGTTTTCGTCCAAGTCGATCTTGCAATCTCCGGCGATAATTTCGTTTTCTTTCGTCAAAATCAGAGGATTGATTTCCAAGAGGGAGGCGTCTTCTTTGATGTATGCCTGGTATATGGAAGTCAAAAGAGCCTTAAAGGATTTGTGGGATTCGGCTGGCAAGCCGAGGTCGAAAGCGAGTTGGGAAGCCTGGTTCGGTTGCAGTCCGATTCCCGGATCAACGGCGATTTTCAGGATTTTTTCCGGATGGGTTTCCGCAACTTCTTCGATCTCCATTCCTCCTTCGGTAGACGCCATAATGATGGTCTTGCGAATGGAACGGTCCAGCAGGACACTTATATAATATTCTTTTGCGATATTAATTCCCTGCTCCAAATAGACTTTGAGGACTTTTTTGCCTTCCGGTCCGGTTTGAGGAGTTACCAATTGCATTCCTAGGATCTTATCGACTGCGGCGAGGGCGTCTTCTTTGGTTTTGGTTACCTTGACTCCTCCGCCTTTTCCACGCCCTCCGGCGTGAATCTGAGCTTTCACAACAACGACTGGAGTTCCGGTTTTTCCGGAAACTTCGTCGTATGCTTTTGCTCCGTCTGATTTTTGATCGATAACTACGCCGAAGGGAACCTTCGCGTTATGGCGTCTCAGGATTTCTTTCGCCTGGTACTCGTGAATTTTCATGCATTGGCCTTTTTATTGGGGTTGATGAATGGATACAAAATCGCTTTTTCTAAGGATTTTCGCCCGGAATTTCCTGTCTATCGTTATTAGGTGCCAGGAATCGGGAGTGAGATGCTTAGGATCGAGTCGGTGCTGCAGGAGCTCCCGGATATGGGTTTTGGCCCGCGCTCATGTTCCGGTAGGGAAGTGGGCTCTTGGGAGAATCCTGGAAATGTCGATCAGAAACAGGATGTTTTCGTAAGCCTTTCTTCAGTTTTCCTTGTTGCAGGAGCTCCGCCAGAGAATTTTTTAAAAAGAACTTTCTTTTGGGGAAAGCATGTGCTATACGCGTTCGGTCCGCCGCTTCGAGGGTGCCGCCACACCGGCCCCCGCCCAGGAAGGGCGGGGAGACCCCAATGCCCGCAACGGAATTTTCCGAAGCGATTTTCCGAACTTTCTCGTTAGAGCAATCCCTGGAGCCAAAGATCCAAGGAATAGATTCCGCCGCCGGTAATCCCGAGAACGACAGCAATTCCGATTCCAAGAATATGGTATTCGTAACCTTCTCCTTGCTGTGCCCCGAACCAGTTCATGAAAAATCCATGTTGTCTGTGGACGAGAAGGGTTGCTCCCAATAGAATGATGCCGATGCTAATCGCGGAAAAACGAGTTAAGAATCCGAGTAGCAAGGTGACCGATCCGAAAGATTCTCCTAAAATCACCAAAACCGCTATGATTCCAGGAAGTCCTGCCTGCTGCGTCATATATCCGTATGTGCCTTTGAAGCCGTAACCGCCAAACCATCCGAAAAGTTTTTGGGCTCCATGGGGAAAGATCACCACGGCCAAAATAATCCGAAGTAAAAAAGGAACTAAGTCTTCCTTTGTGGAAAGAAGCGCTTCTAACATTGTTTCTTCTCCTATCATTTTCCTTATCAAGAAGGGAAATGATTCATGTTTTAATGCTTTGAATTTGAACTATTTTGTCAACTCATTTCTTTTCCTCCTGTCGATTTTTGAAAAAGGGGGGGCTAGGAAGGGGTTCCAGGTCGGGGGATTCTGTCTCTTTGGTAGGTATTTCGGATTGGGGATGATTTGGAGTCCGGGCTTTATATCTATCGGAATTTGAGGATCAAAGGTTTTTTAAGATTTCCCGGATGAGCTCGCCGGTGTCGGTAAACGATTGTTTTTTGAGGTGTTTTTCGACTTCTTTTGCAGCGGATTTATCGTCGAACCCGAGCTGAACTAATGCTTGGATTGCGGTTTCCTTGAAGCGGTCTGCAGGAGAGGGAAGGACACTCGGTCCGAATTCCGAGGGAATCGGATCCGTGGGAGTTCCCTCCAAAAAAAGTTCTAATTTTTTCTTATTCTGCTTCACCTCGAAAAAGATCTTTTCCGAGGTTTTGGACCGAACTTTGGGAATTTTTTCCAGATCTTTGGCCTGGCCGGAAGAGACGATTCCGTACAATTCCCAAGGGGTGAAGAAGGAAAGCACTTTTAAGGCGGTCATTTCTCCTATCCCGTGCAATCCTTTGATCACTTTAAAAAATTCCTTGTCCCGTTCGTGAAGAAAACCGAAGAGGCGCTGCCCCCGCTCGGTCATCGAATGGTAGATGTGCAGTCTCACGTCCTTTTTTTCGGCCTTAAAGTTCTCCTTTAATTCCAGATACGTTTTAAAGGAAATTGTAATTTCGTAAGTGATCGATTGTACGTCCAAATGAACGGTATTCACTTCCAATTTACGAATAGAACCTTGCAGACCGGAAATCAAATCGGATCCCTTCCTTAAAAATTGATACCTGCCGACCCGATCAGTTCCATAAAATCGAAATTCTGGGTCGCTCTGTCTTTACTTCTACCGTTGGTAAGGATGTTCGTAAGATCTATGTATCCCCCTCTTCCTCCGATTTCGATAAAGAAGGAACGGAAGAAGTCGAGTCTTGTTCCGACATACGCCGTGACTCCGTAACCGGACAAGTGGAAGTGATTGTTCTTTCCTTCTCCGAAAAGACGGACATCGCTACGGCAAACCACCGGCCCACCGCCGGCGGAACCTACCAAGCTGAATGCGTGTTGTCCGTCCTTGGAAACCCAGAAGGAATTCGTAAAACCGGGTTCGATGAAGAAGAAATTCAATCCGTCGGTATGTTCGAATTTCAAAAAATCCGGAGTGATATTGACAGTCTGCCCTCCACCGTGGTATCCGGCGAACTGGTTCAGGTTATTCGGAAAGGTATAGAGATAAACGGCGGATTCCGGAGAAGTCCCGAACCGTGCTCGTTGGATCGCCAACGGATCTATGTATCCTGAAATGGTCCCGGCCTGACCGGGAGTCATCACGTATTTCATATGATCCTCTCCGAAAGAGATGAAAAAATGATTCGTAATGTAGTACGCGAATTTGAAGTTAAACTGCGGTGTTTCCCATAGATTGATGTTTACATAGCTGGAATCCACGCTTTGCGGTTTGTCCCTGGCATCCACCCCTTTGAGAGTGAAATGATACCCGGGACCCCGGAAGTTGATATCGCTTTGGGAAAATGAGGTTCGATTGTAACCCCATTGGAATGTCCAGGTTCCTTTGCGTTCGTCTACCCGCCTTTCCGCCTTCTTCGTTTTAGATACGTCTTCCTCGGGTTTTTCCTCAGCTATTGCCATAGGAACCGTAGGTGCATCGGATTCCTTCGCATTTGTTCCAGGCACGCATATCAGAGCCCCTAGGAAAATCGCGCTTATATAATAAGCGAAATAAGGTTTTGAATTCACTTTTGGGAAAAAAATATTTTTCATATCTTACAACCGTCGTCTCCGTTGTGAAAATACCAGAATTCAGAGAAAGAAAAGGACGGCTATTTATTTTCCGAATGTTGATTATTCTAAATCTATCCCACTGCCTATGGTCCAAGGTAGAACTCGAACTCCGTTCTTATTCCCCCAAGAAATTCCCGTATAGAGGGGGTTTAGTCCTTTAATATCCGGAATTTCGGGAAAATTCAATTTTCCTTTCAGATCCATTAAGGGTTCCTGGGGAAGATCGTCTCCGAGAGGAAAGGTTCCCCAATGGATAGGCGCGAAGGATCTCGCGTTCAGATCTAAGGAGGCAGTTAAGGCTTCGTCAGGTCCTATGTGGGCGTATTTCATGAACCACCTAGGTTTGTATGCACCTATGGGAAGCAGGGCTAAGTCGATCGGCTTTCCCAACATCTTTGCAATTTCTTTAAAATGAACGGAATATCCGGTATCTCCAGCGAAATACAGAAGTTTTCCGTTGGCTTCGATCGAGTAGCTTCCCCAGAAATACTGGTTCGTATCATTGATTCCCATTCGGCTCCAATGATACGCGGGAAGAAAGGTGACTTTTACGGAATCTTGCCGTGTTACTTGTCCGATTTCCTGCACTTGCACAAGACCCAATTTTTCATCCGAAGAAAAAGCCTTCATGCCGGAAGGCAGAAGAATCTTTAACCCCGGGTTCTTTTCCCGAAGATATCTGAGGCTGGGTCGATCCAAATGATCCCGGTGTGCGTGGCTGACTACGACTAGATCCACAGGAGGAAGCGTTTCCTTCGATATCGGAAGGGGGACCCAACGGTCCACTAAGAGAGGAGATTCGAATATGGGGTCGGTGAGGATATTTACCGTTTTTCCTCCCGAATTCACGGAAATCCAAACCGTGGCGTGCCCGAACCAGACCACTTTAACAGTTCCGTCCTTGGCTAAAAGGCTGGAAGGAGTTCTTTCCAAAACCATAGGAGGTTCTTTGTCTAGATTCGGAAGGGCGAGGGGGTCGCGAGGGCCGAGAAGTTTCCATTTGAGTACGGAAAAGAAAGATTTACCGTTCAGTTCCTCATCGGGAGCTAGATTTCTGAATCGTCCGTCCTTGTAACTGGGAGATAGATTCCGGTCGGGATCCAAAGGGAAGCAACCAGACAGAAGTATGGTAGAAACGACCAAGAGGACGGATTTCATTTTTATCATATTGTATCATTGGACGGGAGGCTCGGAAAAAGGGAGAATTTTTTCCTTCGAAATGATTGCTTTGCAAAGCCTTTTTCCGGATCTAGATCGATAGATGTCTGTTTCGACCATGAACCCAATTCGAGAGCTTCCAACGCGGCAGAACATTCGAATTGCGTGGGGATTGATTCTTTTTTTCGGAAGCCTACATTTTTCGATTCCTGTCTTGCTGAACTTCTTCCCGGGCATGGTCGGTATCGGGATCTTCTTCGCCGTTGTGAGCGGTCCTTTCTCTTATCTGCTTTGGAATTTGATCCATGAAAGTATTCACGGTAATTTTTCCAACGACCGATCCCAAAGCCAATTTTGGGGGCGAGTTCTCTCAATCTTATTCGGTACACAATTCGTGGTGTTGAAGGCTAGTCATTTGATGCATCATAAATTCAATCGCGAGGCGGGGGATAGAATCGAATTCTTCGAGGCAGACTCCGGTCGCCCGAGATGGATGCAAAGTCTGAACTACTATTTCAGAATCACGTTCGCTACGTACCTATTCGAAGTAGGAATCGGTTTCGTTCTGTTTCTTCCTTCAGCTTGGTCGAAAAGAATCTCGCAGAAGACGGTTCGATATCCGATTGAAGATGCTTTCTTTAAATGGGTGCTGAAGCCAGAGATCCTTTCGGAGGCTCGAAAAGATTTATTATTCACGTTTTTATTATATTCCGTTTCTTTTTGGCTATATGGAACCCATTTTTGGATTCTTTTGATTCTGTTATTATTACGCGCTTTCTTCGTGTCTTTCTTTGATAACGCATATCATTATGCGAAGGAAATCGACAATAAGAATTCGGCATACAACCTACGGCTTCCGGATCGTCTTAGTCGCTGGTTTTTGCATTTCAACTATCACAGAATCCATCATCGGTTTCCTGGAGTTCCGTGGAATCGACTGCCGAAACAGATGGAGACGGTCGGCGAATTTTGGGACAAAGGGTTTTGGAGACAAGCCTGGAGTCAATGGAAGGGACTGATTTAGGACCGAGTCGTGGAAATGCCGATCGGAAAAAGGATGTTTTTGTAAGCCCTTTTTTCAATTTTCTTTGTTGTAGGAGGTCCTGCAGGGAATTTTTTAAAAAGGACTTTCCTTTGGGGAAAATATATGTTACGCGAGTGCGGTTGCCGCTTCGAGGGTACCACCGCACCGGCCCCCGCCCAGGAAGGGCGGGGAGACCTACACCCCATCTCGACTTCTTCTTCTCGACTTTAGTCGGAATCAGTATTCCGACTAAAGTCGAGAACTGAAATTTCTTTCTCTTCCCTTGACTGGAACGGCAAGTTTCCGAAATTAGGCCTTTGGACGAAAGGCAATGCGCGGTATTATAGAATCCTTTATTCGAAATCGGTTATTTTTATATTTAGGGACTGCTTTCGTTTTTCTTGCCGGTCTGGTCTCTCTCTTGGGACTTCGTCGGGATACGTTTCCGAATGTGGACATGAAGCAACTCGTGATCACGACGAAATTTCCTGGCGCTGCTCCGGCGGATGTGGAATTGAGGGTCACGTATCCGATCGAGGAAAAAATCAAGGAGATAGACGGAATCGATGAGATCCGTTCTTTTTCCCGGAATTCCGCTTCGGACATAGACGTGCGTGTGAGTTTGGAGGAGAAGGATCCCGAAAAAATTCTGGATGAGATTCGCAGGGCGGTAGACAGTGCTACGTCCGAATTTCCCGCCCAAGTCACGGAAAAACCGAAAATCACAGAACGCAAATCCAGCTCCTATCCCATTTTGGAATTCTCCGTTTTTGGAGGAAAAAACGAGATCGAGCTACACACCACGGCGGAGTTTATCGAGAGGGAGCTCGAAAAAATTCCGGGAGTGGCTCGCGTGGACGTATTCGGTAAGAGGGATCGAGAATGGCATATTCTAGTCAACGCGAATCGCCTCAAGCAGTATCAATTGGATTTGTCCGACGTTACAAACGCGATCCGAAACCGAAACGTGAACCTTCCTGTCGGCTCGGTCGAAACGCAAGTAGCCTTCGATCTTAGGATAGACGGGGAATTTCGGGAGCCTTCGGACATTTACAAAGTCCCGATCCGAACCAACGATTTCTTTTCCAAGATTCCTCTCGGAAATCTGGCAAGAGTGGAAGATACTTTCGAATACCCTCGCTTTCTTGCGATCGCGAACGGCGAGCAAGGACTGATTCTGTCCGTGGTGAAAAAGGAAAGGTCGGATGCCATCGATACGGCGGACAAGGTGAGAAAGAGATTGTCAGAACTCTCCGCAACCGTGCCTCCGGAAATAAAAACCTTAACGTTAAGCGACGAGGCCAAGCGGACTTCGAAACGCTTGGATGTCGTCTCCTCCAACGCTCTCATCGGATTCTGTATCGTTTTCGGGATTCTATTCCTATTTTTGGATTTTAGAACGGCCACACTGACTTCTCTTTCTCTTCCCATTTCTATGTTGATGACTTTCGCGGTGATCCCGTTTTTCGACGTTTCCTTTAACATGATTTCCATGATGGGATTGATCATCGCTTTGGGTATGTTGGTGGATAACTCCATCGTGATTTCGGAGAATATCTATACCTATTTGGGAAAAAATATGGATTCCTTTTCGGCTTCCGTCAAGGGAACGATGGAAATGACGGTTCCGATCTTCGGATCCTATCTGACTACCGTAGCCGCTTTTCTTCCCATGTTGTTTATGACGGGAATTATGGGGAAATTCGTATGGCAGATCCCTCTCGTAGTAATCGTTGCTTTGACCGCGAGTTTATTAGAATCCTTTCTGTTTTTGCCGGCAAGGATCAGCGTCTTCGCAAAGACTCCGGAGGAGTTACAACGATCGTCCCGTCTCCGGAAGAATCTGGATTCTTTTTTCCATCGGATGGAGGAGAAGTTCTCCGATTTTATCGCGTTTTGCCTGCGCCATAAATTTTCCTCTTTCGCAATTATCGTAATTCTGATTCTACTTTCCTTTTTTGCCTTGGGTAGAATGAAATTCATTCTCTTCCCCAAAGAAGACATCGAGATTTTTACGGTAAAGGCGGAGTTTCCTAGTTCGTACCGGATCTATCAAACGAGAGAGAAAATGAAGTATATGGAGACGGTGATCCGGAAGATTCCCGCAAACGAACTCGTAAGTTACTCCATAAAGATAGGAGTGCAACAAACGGATTCGGACGATCCGCTTTCCAGATTCGGAGAAAACTTGGGAGTCGTCCTGGTATATCTGACTCCGGAATCGGATCGGAAACGTAAGGCGAGCGAGATTCTGGCTTCTCTGGAATCGGATTTCAAAAAAACTCCCGGGTTGGTCGGAGTCTATATGGAGGAGTTCGGTGCGGCTCCTCCGATCGGTGCACCGATCACGGTTTCTATTTTAGGAAAAGATTATGGACAGCTCGAAAAAGTCTCCCTCGAACTCCAGAACTTTCTGAAGACGATTCCGGGCGTCCATTCTATCCGGGACGATTATCGTTACGGAAGAAAGCAAATGCAAATTCGTCTGGATGAAGGATTGGAAAGTTTTACGGGTATTTCCAGTTTTGCGGCGGCAAACACTCTGAGGGCGGCCTATGACGGAGAAAGAGCCGGCACGGTTCGAAAGGGAAGGACGAAGATTTATCTGAGAGTCCAGTACGATCAGGATTTTAGAAAGGATCCGGAGGAAATCAAACATATTCCTTTGCGGAATAAGGCCGGAAACATCACGCACCTGGCTAAGATTTCCAAAATGGAACTCGTCGATTCTCCCGAACTCCTTTCTCACAGGGATTTCGAAAGAGCGATCACGGTCAATGCGGACGTAAAAACGGAAAAGATCACGGCTCACGAGGCGAATTCCAAAATCATCCAGGAATTCAAGCCTCTGATCGAAAGGCAGTATCCCGGGATTTCCCTCGCCTTCGGGGGAGAGGAGAAGGATACCCAGCGTTCCATGGAATCCCTGGGTAAGGCCGGAATCTTGGCGTTATTCGGAATTTTCGCGATTCTCGCGTTGACGATGCAGAGTTTCTGGCGTCCCTTCCTGATCCTGAGTACGATCCCTTTGGGAATTACCGGGATCGTGATCGGCTTTCCTCTTTCGGGGAAGGCGATCAGCTTTTTGGCTATGATCGGGATCATCGGACTTGCGGGCGTTCTCGTAAACGCTTCCATCGTTTTGGTGGATTGTATCGATTCCATCCAAAAAGGATCCGAGGATTCCTTGGATTCCATACTTTTGGAAGCTAGTCGCAGACGTTTTCGACCGATTCTTCTTACGACCTTGACTACCGTAGCGGGGATCCTTCCCACCGCGTACGGATTGGGTGGAACGGATCCCGTTCTTGTTCCGATGACTTTGGCTTTGGGCTGGGGGCTCGGGTTCGGAACCTTGGGGAGCTTGATCTACGTTCCGATCGTTCTTTCCGTGTTTCAGAGATTTTCCAAAAAAGGAAAAATCCACCGCTAAGTCGTTCTTTTCTGCTGCGCAAGGAAACGGATCGGGAAGCGAGGTGAAAAACCTAAATCTCTTGCGTACCATTCGGCCCATCGCATCCTGGCCTTCGGAATGGCGTACGATCACAAGAATATTCTAGATACGGAACAATTCTCTAAAGAAGACTTGGATTTTCTAGTGGACCAAACCCGTGAAATGGAACGGTTCATCGAGGCAGGGAAGGCGTTCGGAATTCTGGAAGGAAAATTGCTGGCCTCGCTTTTTTTCGAAGCTTCCACTCGGACCAGACTTTCCTTCGAAGCGGCTATGGAACGTTTGGGAGGGAGAGTGATTTCGACCGTAGGTTTTCAGTTCTCCTCCATCTCGAAAGGAGAAACTCTGTATGACACCATGAAAATGGTGGAAGCTTACGCGGATATCGCCGTGATCCGCCATCCTGTGGAAGGTTCTTCCCGCATTGCCGCAGGAGCGGTGAAAATTCCGGTCATCAACGCCGGCGATGGGGCGGGGCAGCATCCCACCCAGGCACTTCTGGATTTATATACAATCATTTCCGAAAAAGGAAAACTGGACGGTTTGACTCTGGCCTTTATCGGAGATCTAAAATACGGCCGCACCATCCACAGCTTAATCAACCTCCTCCGGCATTATCGGGTGCATCTGTATCTGATTTCTCCGCCCGAGTTGTCTCTGCCGGAGTCCTATAAAAAAGGGCTTTCCGGATTTCCGATCACGTTCGAAGAAAGCGAGGACATTAAGAAGGTCTGGGAATGCGATGTTGCTTACGTGACCCGCATCCAGGAAGAAAGATTTCCGGACCATCGGGAATACGAGAGATTGAAAGAATCCTTCAAGGTGAACAAGGAACTCATACTCGCTTCTAAAAAAGACACCACCATACTGCACCCTCTACCGAGAGTGAACGAACTCTCCACCGACGTAGACGACCTTCCGAATGCCGCGTATTTTCGACAGGCTAAGTACGGAGTGGTGAGTAGGATGACTTTGCTCTGCCTTTCTCTCGGAATAAAGCTTTAGTACGGCGATTTAAGTCGGGAATGTCCTCGTCGGAATTCTAATAGGGAATCGGATTCGTAGATGGAACGTAAAATCTGGACGTACGAAGAAGCCCGTAAAATTCTGCCTTATGTCCGTTCCGTTACGGAAGAATATTATTCTTCCGTAAACGAGCTCCACAGGGAACTCAAGGATGAAATCCTGAGAGAGAACGAGCAGGAAGCCAAAGAGGCGCAATTAGAGGAATTATTGATCGATTGGGCGGAAAAAATCCGCGATCTCGGAGTAGAAGTTAAGGGTTTGTGGCTCGTAGACTTCGACAACGGACGCGGTTATTATTGCTGGCATTTGGGGGAAGAGGATCTTTTGTTCGAGCACGGCTACGACGAAGGCTTTTCCGGAAGGCGGCCTATCCGGGACAACGACGAGGAAAAGGAATAGCGGAAGGATTATGGCGAATATCAATGAAAATTATCTGAAATTAAAAGCAGGATATCTTTTTCCGGAAATCGGAAGGAGAGTGAAAGCCTATTCGGAAAAAAATCCGGGAGCAAAAATCATCCGTCTGGGAATCGGAGACGTTACTCTTCCTTTAGTACCTTCCGTGGTGGAGGCGATGGTTCAGGCTTCCCGGGAAATGGGAACCTCCGAAGGATTTCACGGTTACGGTCCCGAACAGGGGTATTCTTTCCTTTTAAAAGCGATCGCGGAAAACGACTATGCTCCTCTCGGAGTCAAACTGGACGAAAGCGAAATTTTCGTTTCCGACGGATCCAAATGCGATTGCGGAAACATTCAGGAGATCTTCTCCACCGACGCGAAGATCGCGATCGGAGATCCGGTGTATCCCGTTTATGTGGATACGAACGTAATGGCGGGACGTACAGGCGAGGCGGGACCGGACGGACGTTATGCGAATCTGATCTATATGCCTGCGACCAAGGAAAACGGATTTCAACCAGAGTTTCCGAAAGAGCGCCCCGACCTGATTTATCTCTGTTATCCGAATAATCCCACCGGTACGGTCGCGTCCAAAGAGTCTTTGAAGGGTTGGGTGGAATTCGCCAAAAAGAACGGAAGCATCCTATTGTATGATTCCGCATACGAGGCCTACGTATCCGAACCGGGGGTTCCGCGTTCCATTTTCGAAATCGAAGGGGCAAGGGAAGTCGCCATCGAGTTCCGTTCCTTTTCCAAGACGGCCGGTTTTACAGGATTGCGTTGCGCGTACATCGTAATTCCGAAGGAGTTGAAGGGTAGGACCAAAGGAGGGCAGGAAGTCTCCATCGCTTCCCTTTGGAGTCGTCGTCATACTACGAAGTTCAACGGGGTTTCCTACGTGACTCAAAAGGCGGCGGAAGCAGTGTATTCCGCAAAGGGAAAAAAAGAAATCCAGGAAAGTATCGCAATTTATATGTCCAACGCAAAAGCGATCCGGGAAGGATTGCAAAAAGCGGGATATGACGTGTTCGGAGGAGTCAACGCGCCTTACATTTGGTTAAAGGCTCCGGAGGGACTCAGCTCTTGGGATTTCTTCGATCGTCTGCTGGACAAGGCACAGGTGGTCGGGACCCCGGGATCCGGTTTCGGACCGGCGGGAGAAGGGTATTTCAGGCTTTCGGCCTTCGGTAAAAAGGAAGACGTTGCGGAAGCGATCCGTCGGATCTCTTCGCTTTGACCCAAAAAAAGTAGGCAATTTTTTCGTTCTAACCGATAGTCTAGGTGGAAGTACGCCATGGGTCCGAATCGTTTTAGAATCTTTGCCATCTTATTTACCGTCTTCGTCGTCGGCGGATTGTCCGATCGGGTCTTAGGGGTTTCCCCGGATCAGACCAATTTGGCCATTCTGATCGACGAGAATAAGCTGAATTTGAAATTCATCAATATCTGCGCGAGCAATCTTTCCCCTCCTATGAGCGAAGAGAAAGGGGTGAAACCGCAAGCGAATACTCCTACTGCCGCTGAGAACGCTCAAACCGGGCAAAAGCCCGCGGGGTCCACACCGATAGGAGAGGAAGAACTTTATAAAAAACTGAACATGTTGGACAATTACCGTTCTTTCAAAAAATCCAACCAAGCGGACTTTAACGGAAATATGTGGTATTTCCAGGGGAATTATAGCCTTTCCTACAGGAATTTGAAATCCGCTCAGGCGGAAATGAAAGATCTCTTCCAGGTGGTGCATGAGAATTATGTACGTTCGGCGCGGATTCTGCTGGAAGCTGCTTCCCCATTGATCATCCGTTCCAACGATAAAATCGCGCAGCACCTCTTAAAATTGGGCTTCCGGGATTTGAAATCCTCAGAGGATAGTTTTACTTCCGCTTATAACTCCTCTCCGTACCAATACAGGGTCAAGTTGGTACTCCACGGAGAAGGAATCAAGGTAGCGAGAAGGGCAAAGAGATTCGCCATCCTCGCAATGATCTCGGCTAAGACTCCGAACGACGATAAATCCGAATATCGTTTCGTCAATTTGGACGAGATGAGAAACGCCGCGGAAAAAGAGAATATCTCCGATTACGATCGGATCCGAAATACTTTGATCGATTATATCGATAACGAGCTGATCAGCCAAAAGGTGGCTCCTCCGGGGGAAGTCAAAACCAATCCGATCGACTTGTTGGAGACCCACGACGATAATTACAGTTTTATCACCAATGGACGGGTTTCCTTTTTGGAAAAGAGCAACGAGGAAATCCGTCTGGACGATATGAATCGTAAGGAAGCTCTTCCTCCGATTCCATCCTCCGATTCGAATGCCGGCCCGGCTTCGAATTCCGGAAAGTAACAGGATTCGTTATGGATCTGCCGACTCCCGCGGAGATCCGTTCCTTAAGGAGCGGGCGGAGATTCCTGAAATGGACCGCGTGGACCGTCGGGATCGCTATGGCATTCCTCGTTTGGGGTAGGATCGAATCCAACCAATCCCTGACGTTTCGGGAGAGAAAAAAGAACGTAGATTCTAAGGTCCGAGTCCTCCGAGAAATGAGACGTTCCTTCGCTTCCTCCGAATTGGACAAAGACATGGACAAACTGGAAAATTTCGTATCGGATCTGGAGGCAGCTTCCAAGGTCGGTTCCGCCCAGGAACGAACGGAAGCGTTAGTCAACTTAGAAAGAAATCTACCCGAAATTTTAAAGCGCTGGTCCGAATTTACGGAAGTTTCCTCGGACAAATTATTGCAGTACGTGGTTCGGGAAAGCCAGCTTTCTAAAATGGATTCGGAAGAAAGGCATCCGTTAAAAGCGAAAGAGAAGGAATTTGCACAGAATTATTTTCGGATGGCCAAAGAGGAATGGCTGGCCGGGAACAAGTTCCGCAGAGACGGAAATCATCTCTACTCTCTGGTACTTTATAAACGTTCCTTAAAATATTCCCTTTCCTGTCTCAAGACTTCCAAGCTTCCCTATCCGGAAGAATACAAAAAAGCGGGCGATCGTCTTTTGGGACAAAACTCTCCTCGATAGATTCCAGCGCGAAAATTTTTCTCCGAAGAAAAAAACTCCTTTCAAGAAGAAAAAAAAGGGAAGAATTTTACCGGTAAATCGGGAATAGAAGTCATTTCAGGGAAACTCTTTTTCCCGAAATCCGCTGATGAAAATCGAAGGTCTCTACAAACATTTTCTGTACACTCCGACCGGGTTTCTTCCGGTCTGGGAGGAAGGCTCCGGATTGCTCGGACTTCTTCCCAAAGAAAGAGTGCTTATGGAGTTGGCGGATCTTAGCGTTGCGGATCGGGAGTTCACTCGCATTCCCGAGGACTATCTGGTCCGGGAAATTCCGGAAAGCCTACTCGGTTATTTTCAAAAGCAAAGGACCATTCCCATTCTGAATTCCTTCGGAGAAAAAAAGGACGAGTGGGACAAACCCCGTTTGATGGCGGAGTTAAGCCGTTCTTCTTGGGTGGTAGAGCAGGAGGAAAAACGGACTTCTTCTCCTGAAAATTCCGCGGAGGATCGTGCTAAGCAAAGCCAATGGTTTACAGAAGTGATCCTTCAGAATTTTCCCGACGGACTTTTGGCCACAGACCTGGACGGACATACCGTTTTTTATAACGAAACGTTCGAATCGGAAGTGCTTCCCCGGAAATGGTTCCGGGACAGTATTCTCCAGGCGGAAAAACTTCTGAAGGAAATGTCCAAGGATTTATTGGGAAATTATCTTAAGGCCCACGAACTCCGATTGGACGAGGGTAAAATTTCCGTCCAAACTTTCGTAGCGGATCTGGAGTGTCTCGTCCGTGTTTCCGTTTTGAGACAAAAGGGGAAACCTCTCGGATACCTGTATCATTTTTCTCCGGTAGGCACGAAACTCAGCGGGGCGGACGGAGAAGGATCGGAATTTCCTTCGGTGACGGAGGCCTTCAGCCAAAAACTTCCTTTGGAAACGATGTTAAAGGAAGTGGAAGGAAGCTATATTTATCATACCTTAAAAAGGAACCAGGAAAACGTATCCCACGCGGCCTTAGACCTCGGCGTCCCCCGAACCACATTGCAGAATCGAATCAAGTTTTTGGATCTGGGCAGTCGATTTAAGTTGAGTAAGGATCAACCGATTCCTAGAAAGAAAGCGGGAAAACCCGCTCCTCCGAAAAAACCGCAGCCTGCCCCGAAAGCGGTCTTACAGGAACCGAAGTCCAAATCCGGTTCCAAGAAAAGGGCCCCGAATCCTAAGAAGAAAAGTGCTTCCAAAAAAAAGACCAAGGGAAAATAATTTCATTGACACGGCGGGACAAAAGGGAATTCTCCAGAAAGAGAGCTGACCTTCGTTCCTTTCTCAGAGTCTATCCCCATATAGAAAGTAGATGGGTTTTCGGAGCGAATTTAAATCCGATCATTGCGGATCCTCTAAAATAACCCGCTCTTAACCTTAAAAATAAATCTGAAAGGCGTAGCTCCTTACACCTTTAATAAAAAATCTAACGGTATCCTGATGGCTAACCCAAGACGAGATTCCAAGCCCAAAATCAATCTAGACAACCAAAACGAATCCAACGAAGACGAACCGAATTTTCCGGAAGACGATCCGGAAACCGCAGAGATCCGAGCCCGCAAACGTCGTAGAGGGGCTTATGACGGACCGAGTCCGGCGCCTATAGATTTGGTCGCTTTAAAAAAGACTTCCATCAACGAACTCATCGAAGTGGCCAAGAATTTGGGCGTGGAAAACACGGGAGGCTTGAAAAAGCAGAACCTGATTTTCGCCATTCTCCAAGCCCAGGCCGAGCGGGAAGGACAAGTGCATGCTGCTGGGGTCATGGAACGACTCCCAGACGGTTATGGGTTTTTACGCTCTCCCGATTATAATTATGTTCCCGGTCCGGACGATATTTATGTTTCTCCCTCTCAGATCAAACTTTTCGGTCTTCGGACAGGAGATACGGTAGAAGGGCAGATCCGTCCCCCGAAAGAATCCGAACGGTTCTTTGCTATGCTTAGAGTGGAGACTGTCAACGGCTACACTCCCGACGTGGCGAGCAAGCGGGCTCTCTTTGATAACCTGACTCCTCTCTATCCGAATGAAAGACTGCGTATGGAGCACGATCCTTCCCAGTTGGATACCAGGATCGTGGATCTGATGTGTCCGATCGGAAAAGGACAGAGGGCCTTGATCGTGGCTCCTCCTCGTACGGGGAAAACCATTCTCATGCAAAACGTGGCGAATGCCATCACCCGCAATCATCCGGAAGTGACTCTGATCGTTCTATTGATCGACGAGCGACCGGAAGAGGTGACGGACATGGCCAGAAACGTAAGGGGCGAAGTGGTTAGTTCCACTTTCGACGAACCTGCGACTCGGCACGTCCAAGTGGCGGAAATGGTCATCGAAAAGGCAAAACGCCTCGTGGAACATGGACGGGATGTTGTGATCCTATTGGATTCCATTACCCGTTTGGCCCGAGCCTACAACCAGGTGATTCCTACGTCCGGAAAGATTCTCTCCGGTGGGGTGGATTCCAATGCCCTTCACAAACCAAAGAGATTCTTCGGGGCTGCCAGAAACATAGAGGAAGGCGGTTCCTTAACCATCATCGCCACCGCGCTCGTGGATACCGGTTCTAAAATGGACGAAGTGATTTTCGAAGAGTTCAAGGGAACCGGTAATATGGAGATCCATCTGGACAGAAAACTTTCCGACAAACGGATTTTCCCCGCCATAGACATCAACAAATCCGGAACTCGGAAAGAGGAACTCTTGCTTCCTAAAGAGATCCTGCAGAAAGTATTCGTACTTAGAAAAGTGCTTTCTCCCATGAGCATCACGGAAAGCATGGAATTATTGCTGGAAAAAATGAGGCAGTCGAAGACGAACGAAGCCTTTTTGGCCAGCATGAACACCTAATTACAGGGGACTGGAGGAAATTATGAAAACGGACATTCATCCAAAATACGCAGACGCCAAGATCCGCTGTGCCTGTGGAACGGTGTACGAGACCCGTACCACAGTCGGTGACATCCATGTGGAGATTTGCTCCGCGTGTCACCCATACTTTACCGGTAAATCCAAGGTTCTCGATACCGCGGGCCGCGTAGACAAATTCAAGAAAAAATATAAAATGAAGTAAACGTCCGGATTTCCCGGATCGGTTCCGTGTTTTTCCAGTCTAAGCTATTGCCGGAGGCGCATTCATGAAGGTAATGGATTTCGACAGATATAAGGAAATCAACGACCAGAGATTGAATTACCGTGAAATGGAGGACGCCACCGTCGTCTCCAACTACCGAAACGTAGGTTGCGGCGACGGTTACAGAATCTATCTCAAGATCGGTTCCGATCGGATCGTGTCCGACGCGAGTTACACCACGACCGGTTGCGGTTTTGGAATCGTGGCTCTGGCCATGGCCACGGAGATCGCCAAGGGAAAATCCATAGACGAACTCAAGAAAATCACTCCCGAGGATGTGGAGAGATTGTTCGAGTTTCCGGAAAGAAGAAAGAATTATCCGGACTCGGCGGTGGCGGCGCTCCAGCAGGCGATCCGGGATTTCGAATCCGGTTCGGGAATTCCGAAAGAAAGAAGAATCACGGCTTCCAAAGCGAAGGAACTCCTGCAAACCAATGGAACTCTGAAAGGAGAGGACCTTTCCTCCATCATCCTGGAAAAAGAAGACCTCCACGGAGTGGATTTTTCCGGAGCCAATCTGAATAACGCATTCCTGACCAACTGCAATTTCGAAGGGGCGAACTTCGAAGGCGCCCGTTTGAGAGGCGCCTTTTTGAATTCCACCAATCTGAAGGGAGCCAACCTAAAGGGAGCCGACTTGAGATGGGCCAAACTCGCCGGCGCGAAAATCGAAGGGGCGGACTTTACCGACGCGGTCTACGACATCGGCACCCGCGTGGACCAAACCCAAATTCATATCTTTTCCAAAATGAAGAAAGAAGGAAAGGACGTTTACATGGAGAAAGATGAAATCGGGAGATAAGGTCAAGCTGACCAAGAGGAGCTTTCTTCTGAAAGGCGTTATCGTCTTGACCGGGGCTCAGGTGGAAATCCAGGAGATCGACGGAGACAAGGTTGTAGTTCTATACAACGATAGGGAAGGATACCCGCATACGATCTCCGACCTGAGCCTGTCCGATCTGGCTCCTTTGGATTAAAAGCGGTCGGGTTTTAGGAGTCGCCGTTTTGGTAAAACGGAGTTTCCGCCCCTCCTTCCTGCTGTTTCTACTCCTTCTATTTGTGGCGATCCATTGCGCCACCTATTCCAAGAAGACTTATTCCAAATACGAACAGGAAAACTTGGTTCGATTGAATGCGGTAAACCACGAAGGTTTGAGCGAACTCACGAAGCAATTTCTGAAAAGTAACGATCTTTACGAAAGTTATTCCGAATATCCCAGGTTGGTCATTTACGATCTGGACAACCGCCTAACCGCGACTAAGTCGCGTAATCTTGCCTATTATCTGGCCGAACTTTGTTACCATTCAGGAACTTCCCTCGATCCGGAAGATCCGATGTTTTCGCGAATGTTCGCGTCCGCATTGGTGTATTCGTATACGTATCTGTTCGATTCCAATGCGGAGCCTTCCGAGCCGGACCCATTCGCCATGGAATTCAGATTCGCATTGGACACCTACAATCGTTCTCTCGCACAGCTTGTCCGTTTTGCAAAGAGAAATCGGAAATTGGCAAGAGTGACCGATCTGAACGTCCATTTGGTTCGCGGAACATTGACGATGACGGATGTCAAAGTGGAGACCGCCTGGACCCCAAAGAGTTTTTTGCAGGTAGAAGTGGCGTGGGACTACAAGGTCTCGGGTTTTTCCAACCATATCCGAAGGGAAGGGATCGGAGCTCCGCTGATTTTGGTGCGGAAGTATCCCGAATTGGAACCGGCGGAAAGAAGAAAATACGAATTCGTGGGCGGAGTTGGACAAGCCTATCCCGGTACCGCGTTCCTGAGTCTGGAGGAATCCTATCTCGAAAATCGGAGCCTGGAGTTGAAGGCGACGATCCATCTTTACGATCCGGTCTATCGGAATCGCATCGAGTTTTCCGGCTTGGATCTTCCAATGGAAAGCGATACCACGACTCCTTTGGCGTATATGCTTTCGGCCGCTCAAAAGAAGGACGGTTTTTTATCCGCCTTCGACGGGGAAGCAGGCCGAGAAAAGCGCGGGTTGTATTTCGTTTATCCGTACCGTCACGATAAGATTCCGGTCGTCTTCGTGCACGGATTGGCTTCTTCTCCCTTCGTTTGGTTTCCGATGATAAACGAACTGCTCGCGGACCCGGAGATCAACGGTAAATACCAATTTTGGGTTTACTGGTATCCGACGAGTAATCCGATTCCGGTTTCGGGTGCGGAATTCAGGGAAACGTTATACGATCTTCGAAAAGTCTATGATCCGAAATCCGAACATGCCGCCTTCGATAAGATGGTCTTAGTCGGTCATAGCATGGGGGGAATCCTCGCGAAGCTGATGGTAATTCGGAGTAGGAAGGAGGAATGGTTGCGGGAACTGAAAGTGGTTCCTGCCGTTTGGACCGCCGCTCCGACGGATTTGAAAAAACAGGTAGCAAGACTTTTCGACTACGATCCGGTGCATTTTGTGAGAAGGGTGATTTTTATCGCGACCCCGCACAGAGGTTCCTCCTTGGCGGAAGGATTCTTGGGAACGGTCGCTCGGCTTCTATTCGTTTTACCGAAAGGGGTCGCCGACAATTTGGGGAAAGCGGTTCGATTCCTGACTATGGACAAAAATCAGGATGATTTCGTTTCCGAAAAATACGGCGTCGACAGTCTTTCTCCGCAGAGCGTTTTTATGAAAGTGACTGCGGAGAAAATCCCTGCGGTAAAATTCCATTCCATCATCGGAAATTCCAGGCTACGGGATTTGGATTGGATCAACGACTCCGTAGTTTCTTATGACAGTTCTCATCTGGACGGGGCAGAATCGGAATTGCTCGTCCCTTCGGAACATTCCGTTCAAAGTCATATCCCCACATTTTTGGAAGTGAAGCGGATCTTAAAGGAATACGGCGGGCCGGAATCTAAAAATTGAAATCTGTGTCCGTCCCTTCCTTTCGTAAAAAAGGAAGGGACAAAGAGTCAAGCAATATCAATCCAGTGGTAGGATTTCTCCATCCAACTTTTCGCTCGGCCGGATCCCCAGATATTTTGCCAGAGTAGGGGCGATATCCGCAACCCTGGCCGGCTTCAGGATTTTCTTGGCGGACCAGGGACCTAAGAACAGAATCGGAACTTTACGATCGTAATCGTGAGGGCTTCCGTGGTGGACCAGGTATTCGAATTTATCCGTATCGCCTACGACGGTGAACGGCTTGAATGCCACAAGAATGTCTCCGGATCGACCCGGCACATAACTCAATTTCAATCTCTCTTTGATGGAAAATTGTCCCGGATCGGTTTGGGTAGGGAGATTCGTTTTTTGAATTTCTTCTCCCGAGTACGCCTCTAGGACTCCCGGCATGGTTTTCAGAGTTTCGAGAGAAACCTCGAGCAACTTTTCCTTGGAAACTCCGGCTTTTTTCAGATCGTACGCGGGACGGATATAGATCTGGGAAGGATCCCGTATCTTCCAGAACAGCTCAGCCTGTCCCGTTTTCAATTTTGCGGAGACTTCGCGAACGAATTTTCTCCTCCAAACATCCGGATCGATCCGGCTTGCGTCCTTTCCGGATTCCATTAGGCGCTCCGCTAAGTCGGGAGCTCCGTGATCCGCAGTGAGTACGATCCAAGCGCCCGGATGCGAGTTTCGGATCTTTTCGATAAAAGTTCCGAGGATTTCGTCCAGATGAAGCAATTGGTCCCGCATTTCGGGGCCTTGGTTTCCGAAACCGTGGCCGATATAGTCGGTGGCGGACAAACCGATCGCGATGAGATCCGTGGTTTCTCCTTCTCCGAGTTTTTCCTCTTCTATCAGCCGAGTCGCGCCTTCCAGAATCGCATCGTCGAAAAACGGAGTGGCTCTGTATCTCAGATACAGGCTCTTATCCAGAGCGGCCCCCGCTTTGTGGATCGCTTTGTTGTTTCCGGTGTACAACGAATAGGTGCCGACCTGATATTTGCCCGCGTTGAAATTCCGCTGGGCGGGAAGTTTCCAATTGATGTCCTCGGAGAATTTACTTAAAACTTTTTTGTTATAGTTCGTCAGCCAATCCGGTAACTGTTTTCCGTAATACGTGGAGGTCGTAAACGTAAAGGTCTCCTCGTCGAACCAATAGGCGCCTGCGGGTTTGGCCCCGCCCATCAGCACAGCCGCTCTGTCTTTTCCCGAAAAAGTGAAAGCTCTCGAATTCGGTACCTGTGATTGGAGCCAGTCTCCCAGAGCGGTTCCGGCGAAATGTTTCGGACTCGCGCCGTTCCCCTTTTTTTTGGATTCCAAAAGGTCGGTTTCCTTGTCCGTGACGCAATAGATCTCCTCTCCCGTTTCCGGATCGGACCAGCTATTCTGGGTAATCTTCGTGTTTGCCGGGAACCTTCCCGAAAGGATGACGGAATGCCCCGGACCCGTTTCCGTAAATCCGTGCGCGTGGTACGCGTTCGTAAAATATACGCCTTCTTCCTGGAGTGTCTTAAAACCTCGGGTAAATTCCCCTCCCCAGGTTTTCATCGATTTGGATTCGATTAGATTTCCTGCAAGTTGGTCCACAGAGACGACCACAATCAATTTCGGTCGTCCGGAAGAGGGTGCGGAAAATACGGAACCGACGGCGATCATCGCCGCCAAAAAGAATAAGATCGATCTGAGTCGTCGCATGCTCAGAGACTAAACGGGACTTCTTGCCGGAAAAGAACTTTTTCCGTTCGAGACGTTCGGGAACCGAATCAATTCGGTTACAATTTAGATTCGATCAGAAGGTCTCCAAGGATTCCCGTTCCACCCACATTCCGGATGATTTGATCAATTCCACCAATTTTTCATCCGCTTCCTCGTAAGGCACGTTCTTAAGAACGATCTCCTTACCTCTATATAGATGCACTTTTCCCGGACCTGCTCCCACATAACCGAAATCGGCGTCGGCCATTTCTCCGGGGCCGTTCACGATACAGCCCATGACGGCAATCTTGACCCCTTTGAGGTGTCCCGTCCTCTCCTTGATTCTGGCCGTGGTGGATTGCAGATCGAATAGAGTTCTTCCGCAGGAAGGGCAGGAAATATATTCGGTTTTCGTTAACCTTAATCGAGTTGCCTGGAGAAGGTCGAATCCGAGTTGCAAGACGGTTTCCGGCTCCGCAGAGGGGACTCGGATCCGAAGAATGTCGCCGATCCCGTCCGTCAAGAGTCCTCCGATGCCGATGGAAGCTTCGTAAAGCGCAGTTTCTTCGTCCTGGAATTCCCCGTTTAAAACGATAGGATAGTCCCAGTCGCTCAGTATTTTGGCAAGTTTCCGGTAATCATGGAGGATATGCGAAGAGTGCAAGGAGAAGGCGACGGATTCGATTCCGTTCGATTGCAGCATTTCCGGTAGTCCTTTGAGGCTTTCGATCTGATAGGACTGGACTCGGAGCTCCGTCATTCCCCTTCCTTCCCTGGTTTTTAGGAAATCCATGAGCAAGTCGCCGTTTTGGAAATGGTGGAAGGGATCGACTACCACCTTCGCAAACGGTTTCAGATCTTCCGTATCGTCCGCGTATAATAGTTCGTTTCGTTCCACCAAAACTCCGACGGGAATCGGAGAGCTCCCTGCGCTCTCTATCAATTCTTCTCTCAGAGCCGGATCGTCCGGAAAAGGAACGGAGACGAGTTCCACATCCAAGGATAGGGCTTTTGCGAAATTTCTTAAGTTTGCGAGAGAGGAGTTGAAGTCCGAAGAGGAAGAGAACGGGAGAACTGTTTCCACCCGTACGGGATGGGTTTCCCCGATCAGAACGTTCGCAATGTTTACGGGGCGACTGTAAAATCTCTGGTACGTATAAGGATTTCGGAATTCGGAATAGGAGATTCCGTCCGCTTCCGGCGGGATCTTGGAGTTGAATTTGTCCGCCAATAATCTCGCTACCGGAATTTCGTGGATCGGGTCCTCCGTCAAAGAGACTCGGATCGTATCTCCGAGTCCGTCTTCCAAAAGGGAACCGATCCCGATCGCGGATTTGATTCTTCCGTCCTTACCGTCGCCCGCTTCGGTAACTCCTAGGTGAAGAGGGTAATCCATCTGGAGTTCCAAAAATCTGCTGCAAAGTAGTCTGTAGGCTTGGATCATCACCTGAGGATTCGACGCTTTCATGCTGACTATGATGTCCTTATAGCCTATGCTTTCCGCGATGCGTATGAATTCCAGCGCGGATTCCACCATACCCAGCGGAGTATCGCCGTACCTGTTCATAATCCGATCGGAAAGGGATCCGTGGTTGGTCCCTATCCTCATGGACACACCTAATTCCTTGCAGCGGGAAACCAAAGGTAAAAACACTTCGGAGATCCTTTCGAGTTCCTCTTTGTATTCCGCATCGGAATAATCCCTGACGGCGAATTTCTTTTTGTCTGCGAAGTTTCCGGGATTGACGCGGACTTTCTCGACCCATTCCACGGATTTCAGAGCGACGCTGGGAGTAAAATGAATATCCGCCACCAAAGGAACCTTACTTCCGAGTCGCTTTAATTCTTTTCTAATATTCGGAAGATTGTCCGCGTCCGGTTGGGAAGGAACCGTCAAACGTACGATTTCACAACCGATCCTTTCCAATTCCAGGATTTGTCTAACGGAGTTTTCCGTGTCACGGGTATCGGCGGTGATCATGGACTGTATCCGAATCGGATTGTTTCCTCCTATGCCTATGTCTCCCACTTTCACTTCCCTGGTGCGTCGGCGTTTATAGGAAAACGGAGAATGGTTGTATCGGAAATTCATTGGATAGGGGTCTCAGATAACACCCTGGAATGTCTCGGAACTTCTGTCATGTAGGATTTTGAGAGAAAAAATCCCCCGACGGATTTGAGATCGAGGGGGAGGGCGGCCGATATTTTATCTGTCGGCAGCCGCTATTCGCGAAAGAGGCCGGTTTTGGAAGCATGGTTTTTCAAGATAAGAAAGGGAACGAAGAAGAAAGGGTCTATAGAATCCGACTCACAGTCGCGATCTATCGGAATAATATCCTATCCTATAAAAACGATATCGTAGTTCCTTCGATCTATCGCAGAAGGAATGAGGCTAGGTCCCATATCCGAAAGGAAGTCACGGACAGGCTGACACACTCCTCTTTTTTCCGTTCCCCCCGGCCGGACTACGACTTGGTCCGTTATTCGGAAGAAGCAAGTTGCAATACTTTCCTCAGATACAGGATCGTAAGTGCCAGTTTCAGCGGGGAAGAAATTTCCAAAACCGCCTAATCCTAGAACAGTCTCTTCTTCTTAATTGTCTTGAAGTCTGACCCGGAACGGGAAAAACTTGACCGCAAATCCGTTTTATGGAAACGAAAAAGGTTATAGAGAGGAATGCGGAAGGCGAAGTCGTTCTGACCGCTTACGGGGAATTTCTCAGCTACTTTCACGCTCATATCCAATTGTTCGGGGGCATCGTTTCCCAGAAGAAAATTTCACCCAAAGAACAAGAAGCCTTAAAAGGCAAAATCAGATCCTATATCGTAGGCAATATCCAAAAGACGGATCATTTCTTCGATCAGCTTCCGCAGTTCGCTCAATTCCTGGGGATGAGTACCCAGGACCTCTCCGCGTACATGAATCGGAATTTTTTAGGGACCCTGAATAAGGTCAAAACGAAGTTGATCGAGCAGGAGTCCTCCGCAGAGCAGAATCCGAAAAAGAAAAAGTTCGGACGAATCACCGACGAAATCATAGAAGGACTCGGATTTATGCTCCCGAAAGGGCATCGGTTCGAGCAAGAGGAAGGATTCCTCTATCTCGTGGATCTTGCCACAGGAAAGAAAACCGAAGCGTTAGGGATTGCGGAGGTCGCGAGGGAAGGAGCAAAGGCAGCCGTAGCGGAAGCCAAACCGGTAGCCGCGCCTGTGAGAAGAGGTCCTGAGACTCCGATATTAAAGGAGATCCTTTCCAAATACGGAGACGTTTTCGTGGGAACCCCCATCGTGCTGAAGAAGGAAGAGTTGGAAGAGGAGGACATTCCGATGCCGGCCAATTCCAACGAAATTCTCTCCGATGTGGACGACCTAAATTTCGAAGGTGGGTTTGCGTTCGAAGAGGATTCTCCCGCTCCTATGGAAGAGCCAGTAATCATCGCATTTTCCCGTTATATGGAACAGGTGAACAAGGTCCGGACCTACCAAAAAGCAGGCCAACTGGAAGAATACAAACGATGGGTCAGCACTCTTCCCGTAGAAGAAAACGCTCTGGTGCAATTGCAGTCTTTCCTGTCGAAGGAATCCAAAGGGGAAGTAGTGGACTGGACGGGAGTTCTTTCCCAACTGAGCGGAAGAATCGGCCTTTCCGATGTTAGATTGAGAAAGGTTTTGGAATTGGGCCGGGATTTTTTCCGGATTCGGAGCCAATTGGAATCTTCCTGGAATCGAGCCAGAACGGCTAGCCCTGTAGTTTCGGAATTAGTAAAGAGAGCCTGGCCGCATATTCTCAAGGTCATGGACGAATATCCGGACATGGGCCAGTTAAAATCCAAGATGGACCAATTACTTTCCAGAATCCCGGATATAAGTCAGAGAAAGATCGTTTCGGACCTATTTTTTTCCCCCGTATTCTCCCTCCGGAAGAATTAGAAAATTCAAATACGATTGCCGCTTTTATCGCGGGAAATCTAAACAGAAAGGGGGGTCGCTTCTGATAAGCGACATCCGGAAGGCCTCAGTCTCCCTGATCTCGATCAAGTCGGAGGGCGTCTCGGACTGAGGCACCTTTCAAAGAAAAACGGACGGTAAGGGTGGCGGGAATTCCTCCAAAAAGATCGTTTTCAATATAGGCAACCGCCAATTTACTGGTCTTAGAATCGAGAAATTGCCGGAAAATTCAGCCTTCGAGCGCAAATCCGCGGCGGTACCAGCGCCGAGAAATGAAATCCGCGCAACGCCCTCGAATTCATACCACCCGAAAGGAAACCTCGCGAATGTTAAAACTTGAAGAACAGTTGCGGATCCAGAAATACTTGGAGGAAAACGGTCTTTATGAGCGTTCCTTCGAGCGTGATAACTGCGGTGTAGGTTTCGTCGCTTCTTATGCGGGCGAATCCAGTCATCGTATCGTTTCCATGGGACTGAAGGCAGTCGGATGCCTGACCCATCGTGGAGCCGTAGACGCCGATATGCAGACCGGCGACGGAGCCGGAATCATGATCCGGATCCCCAAAAAACTGTTCGCGAATTATATCCAGGATATGGGCCACCGTCGTCCCGAAGAGGATTCCATCGGTGTCGGAATGGTTTTCCTTCCCCGCGAGGATATAGACAAACAGGATATCTGCCGCAGTCTCATCGAATCCGCGCTGATGAAATTCAATTTCAAGCTTTACGCGTGGAGATACGTACCCGTGAATCCGGAAGTGCTCGGCCCGAAAGCCAACGCATCGCGCCCTCAGATCGAGCAGGTGCTCATCGGAAAACCGGAAGGGATGTCCAACGAGGACTTCGAGACCAAGCTATTTTTAATTCAGAAAAAAGTAATGCGTGACGCTCTGAAACTTTCCATGAGCGAAGACTTCTATATTTGTTCGTTTTCCTCCGAAAGGATCGTATTCAAGGGTCTTTTTAACGGAAACCAGGTGGCGCAATTTTACGAAGATCTGAAGAGCGATGAGATGGTATCTCCGTATTGTATCTTTCACCAACGTTATTCCACGAATACGTTTCCGAGCTGGGCTCTCGCTCAACCTTTCCGTATTTTGGCTCATAACGGAGAGATCAATACGATCGTAGGAAACCGAATCTGGATGCTTGCCAGGGAAGAGGAATTGGAATGCGAAAAATGGGGAGAAGCCCAAAAGGAGATCCACCCGATCATTCGCCCCCATTTGTCGGATTCCGCCAGCTTGGACAATGCGATGGAGGCGATCGTACGCTCGGGCAAGGACGTGCTCCACGCCAAAGCGATGCTGATCCCGAACGCCTGGAGCAAGAACTTCCAGATGTCCGAGGCGTTAAAATCTTTTTACGAATATAATAATACTCTAACGGAACCCTGGGACGGTCCGGCCGCCCTGGCATTCGCCGAAGGGGACTGGGTCGGGGGCGGTCTGGATAGAAACGGACTCCGGCCCGCTCGGTACGTCACTACGGAAGACGGTCTGGTGGTCATGGGCTCCGAAGTCGGGCTCGTCCAGATCGACGAGGATATTATCACGAAAAAAGGGCGTCTCGGTCCCGGAGAGATGCTCGCGGTAAATCTGAAGGAAGGAAAGGTTTACTTCAACGAAGATATCAATTCTCTCTTCGAGAAAAAATACGACTACCGCGAATGGTCCAAGGAAAACGTGGAATACCTGGATCAGACGATAGACGATTCGATTGCCGATGCGGTGAACTACAAAGGAGACGATCTAAGAAGAAGACAGATCCTATTCGCGTATTCTCCCTATAAACAAAAGGCGGTGATCAAACCTCAAGCCGTTGCCGGAAAAGAAGCGATCGGCTCCATGGGAGACGATACACCCCTTTCGATTCTGATGCTTTCCAGGATCGGTTTGTACACGTATTTCCGTCAGAGATTCGCTCAGGTAACCAATCCGCCGATCGATTATCTCCGGGAAAAAGGGGTGACTTCCCTTTACACCCGTCTGATCAAAAAGATGAATCTTTTCGGAAACGAAAAACCCCAGAACTGTCTGGTACTGTCCCATCCGTATCTCACGAATCTAGGCCTACAGAGGATTCGGGAAAAGGACGGCAAGCAGTACAAGATCCTGACTTTGGATGCGACTTTCGAAGCGCATCATGAACCTGGTACGGATCACAAATATCTGGAAAGGGCTTTGGACGAGCTGCTTGCAAATGCGGTCAAGGCGGCCAACGAAGGTGTGAACATCCTGATTCTTTCCGATAAGAGGTTGAATAAGGAAAGGGCGCCGATCCCGATGGAACTGGCCGTTTCCGCCGTCCATAACCATTTGATCCGGAATAAAAAACGTTCCACTATGAGTATTCTCGTGGAAACGGGTTCCGCTTTCGAAATTCATAATATTGCTGTTCTGCTCGGATACGGAGCTTCCGGCGTGAACAGTTATCTGATATGGGATACTCTGTTCGACCTCTGGTCAAAAGGGGATTTCGATTCCGAGGACGGAAAACGTCCTTCTCTTGCGGAACTCTGTAAGAATTACCGCGCGGGTGTGGACGACGGACTTTTGAAAGTCATGTCCAAAATGGGAATTTCCATCATGTCCTCTTATATAGGAGGACAGGTATTCGAAGCGATCGGTCTTTCCAGAACACTGATTTCCAAGTATTTTCCCGGTACCTATTCCAGGATTTCAGGAATCGGAATCGGAGGGATAGAGCAGAATATCCTCAGGAATCACGACCAAGCCTTCAATAAGGAAATTAATCCTGAGGATTTCATTTCCGAGAAGGACGATCAGCCTCACCGCTGGTCCCCGAAAGTGGTCAAGTTCATTCGAAAAGCTGCGGTGGACAACGATTACGAGGCGTTCTTGGAAGCCTCTAAAATTTTACGAGAAAGCGATCCGATTAATATTCGGGATCTGTTCGATTTCGTGGAAAGAAAGGCGGTTCCGATCGAGGAAGTGGAAACCGTTTCCGAGATACAAAAGCGCTTTTTGACTCCCGGTATGAGTCACGGGGCTTTGTCTATCGAGGCGCATACCGATCTTGCCGTCGCGATGAACCGCTTGGGAGCAAAGTCTTCTTCCGGAGAGGGGGGAGAAAATCCTTCCCGCTTCGTGGTGGATTCCAAGGGGGACCTGGCCAATTCTTCCATCAAACAAGTGGCTTCCGGTCGTTTCGGGGTTACTTCGGAATATCTGAACTCCGCCCAAGAACTGGAAATCAAGATCGCCCAGGGCGCTAAACCGGGGGAAGGCGGTCAGTTACCTGGCAAGAAGAACAACGAGGAAATCTCTACGAACCGTCATACTCCGATGGGTATCGATCTGATTTCCCCGCCTCCTCACCACGACATTTATTCCATCGAGGATTTGTCTCAGCTGATCTACGACCTGAAACAGGCGAATCATAAGGCACAAGTCTCCGTAAAATTGGTATCCGAGGCCGGCGTGGGCACCATCGCGGCGGGAGTCGCGAAGGCGAACGCGGATATCATTCTGATCTCCGGTCATGCCGGAGGAACCGGGGCCGCTTCCCTAACTTCCATCAAGCACGCCGGATCTCCGTGGGAACTCGGACTTTCCGAAACCCATCAAGTTCTTGTAATGAACGGATTAAGGGATCGGATCGTTCTGCGGACCGACGGAGGTATCGTTTCCGGACGTGACGTGATTATCGCCGCGTGTTTGGGTGCGGAAGAATACGGAATCGGCACGGCTTCTCTAGTCGCTTTGGGTTGCATTATGGCTCGCAAATGCCATTTGAACAACTGTCCGACAGGGATCGCGACGCAAGATCCGAAGTTCCGCTCGAAGTACAAAGGATCTCCGGATCAGGTCGCGAACCTAATGACTCTGCTTGCTATGGAAGTGAGAGAATATCTCGCAAAACTGGGATTCCGTTCCATGGATGAGATCATCGGTCGTACGGATCTTCTAAAACAGATCACTCGTTACGAGCAGGATCGACTGGATTCTTTGGATCTGAATCCGATTCTCGTTCGACTTCCTCTTCTTTACGATTCCGTAAAGAAAAAGAATCGTTTGGAAAGAAGAGAGCCGGTGGGCGAGGTGCTGGACGATCGGATCATCAAAGACGCGGAACCCGCTCTGGAAGGTAAGACCTCCATGTCGCTTTCCTATTCGGTCCGAAATACGAATCGGACCGTTGGAGCTAAAATCTCCGGTTTGATTTCCAAGAAATACGGATCCAAAGGATTGCCGGGAAAACTGGAAGTGATTTTGGAAGGAACCGCCGGCCAATCTTTGGGTGCATGGTTAGCCAAAGGAGTCCAACTCACTCTCCACGGAGACGCGAACGATTACGTCGGTAAGGGACTCTGCGGTGGAACCATCGTAGTCCGGAAACACCGTCGGTCCAAATTGAAGGCGTACGAAAACGTGATCATCGGCAATACCTGCCTGTATGGTGCGACTTCCGGAAAACTGTTCTGCTCGGGACGGGCAGGAGAAAGGTTCGGGGTTCGGAACTCGGGTGCGGACGCGGTCGTCGGTGGAGCCGGGGATCACTTCTTGGAATACATGACCAGCGGAACCGTCGTATGTTTGGGGCCGGTAGGGAAGAATATGGGCGCCGGGATGACCGGCGGTAAGGCCTATTTCTTTCAGAAAGGTTGGGAACTTGAGCCTTTGCTGAATAAGGAATACGTGAAAATTGTGGGGCTGGAGCACGAGGATACTGATGCGATCAAATCCTTGATCACGGAGCACACAAAATTGACGGGTTCGGAATTGTCGGACGAGATTCTAAAGAACTGGGATGCTTCGAAGAAGTATTTTGTGAAAGTGGTTCCGAAGTAAGTTGGGTCTCCCCGCCCTTCCTGGGCGGGGGCCGGTGTGGTGGTACCCTTCGAAGTCCGTATTACAAAGGCTTAGATTCGGCAAGCGTTTTTATCGGGGTTTTCTTTTGTTGGAGCTCCTGCAAGAAAGGCGTTCGATTTTTCCTCGCGTGTTCAGCTTTCCTAGAGCAGCTTTTCGATCGATTGGAGAATGTCTTCCGCACCGCTTCTTTGCAGTCTCGGATCTTCCACCGGAACGGCGGCTTCCGCCTTTTCCCGAGCTTCTTTCCATCGAAAAGAATACAAATGTTCGTGGTCGATGTAAGAGGATTTGAAATTGTTTTCCAGCGCCTTCACCAAATAAGGATATTCGGGAAAATCGCCTCGGTCCGTATAGAGCACCGGAGTTCCCGCCAAATAGGATTCGCTTAAGATTCCGTAGCCCGGTTTTGTCAGCACGAAATCACAGGCAGCGATGAGGTCCGGATAATGGCAGGGAGGAACGGAAACGACCCCTAGGGAATTCGGAGCAGGACCCTTTAACTCCGTTCCGCTGGTAACGATTCTTTCTTTCGCAGGATTCCAATCTTTCCATCGAAAACGTCCGGGTTCTATCCCGTAAGCCCCGAAGGAAAAAAGATAATAGGTTACGTCTTTTTCGAAACCGAACTGCAATCGTGCCGCCTCTTTGGAAAGCCCCGGTTTTCTTCCCAAGAGTCCGATTTCATGGGTTTTGGGTAGGCAGGAAATCGGGCACGAAAAGGGGAGGACCAGGCCTAAATCGCAAAGGGAGTATTCTTTTCGTATTTCTTCCGAAAAGGAGTCTAACGTTGATTTTTTATAATGCGAATAGATAAAGTCCCAGGTAAAATTTCCGAGAAAGACGGATCGAATCCCCAGTTCGGAAGATAGCGCAAAGGGAAGGGAAGAAGCGTCCGACCAAAGCAGATCGAATTTTTCCGCTTTTATGGATTTGATTTCCTTTTCCAGCCACTCGGATTTTGCTTCGCGAAAGTTCCGGACTTCCGCCTCTGTGGTTTCCAAATCCATCCCGAGGGAATCTTTCTGCACTATGCCCACGTCCGTTTTGGCCTTTCGGAAACCGATCCTGTCCCTAGAGGCGATCCAATTCGGATTCTTGACGAGAGTTCGGGAAAATTCCTCCGCTCTTTCCGAGACGATCGTCGCGGACCATTCCGGTCGGGCAGAGAGAAGGAAGGTGATCGCTTCTAGGCTACGGCTGATGTGCCCGAATCCGTGACTGCCTACGTAGGCGAGAATACGAACTTTCGCCATTTAGGGATTCTGCCTTAAGGTTTCGTACATTAAGATTCCTGCAGACATTGCCAAGTTCAGGCTATCGGCCTTACCGTTCATCGGGAGGGACACCGCCAGGTCGCAGTTCGAGCGGGCAAATTCGCTTAACCCGTATTGTTCACTTCCGAATACCAACGCTATTTTTCCTTTGAGATCCGTATTCCAGTAGATCGTTTTCGCCTCGGGAGTGACAGATATCGTCCTGTATCCGGAGTTCTTTAAGAAGGGGATGGATCTTTCTATGGTCGTCTGATATACGTCCAGGGTAAATAGGGTCCCGGTGGAAGAACGGATCACGTTCGGATTCAGAAGATCCAACCTAGGATCCGCCACCAAAATCGTATTGAATCCGGCCCCTTCCGCGGTTCTCAGAATCGTGCCTAAATTTCCGGGTTTTTCCACTCCTTCGATCACCAGTACGGGAGAGCCGGTCAAAGCGAGATTTTCCGGAAGGGAAAAGTCCGGTAGAAAGGCGGTGGCGATCAACCCGTCGGGTCTATCCCGATAGGAAATTTTCTCGAAGATCTGTTTCGGGACGATGATCGTTTTGGCCTGCAAGGATTCGACTAACTCGTCTTCGTTTTCTCCCAAATAACAATCCGGGCAGGTGAGGATGTATTCGAACTTCAACTTTCCCGAAGCCTTTGCGCGGGAGATTTCCCGGTATCCTTCCAGAAAGAACGCATCCGCCTTTTCCCGATTCTTTTTCTCCTTTAGGCCGGAGATGTACTTTAGCTTCTCATTGGAAAAGCTCGTGATTTCCAAGTAATATCTTTTTCCCGTCAAAGCTCCAGCCTCTTGGAATGGAAAATGCAATTGGATCCGGCGGGATAGGATCTTCCCGCTGTTTCCCGGATGGATAATTCCTCCGTCAAATACGAACCTTCGATTCGAATCCTACCTTCCAGGATCCTTCGTAAAGCGAGGGGACTGAATCCCGTAGAGTGGCAGGTAAGTACCACGAATTCGGGTTTTCCGTCGCAAAGCTGCATCAATAGGTCCATCATTTCGGGAAGGTCCCTTTCGATTTTAAAAACTTCTCCGCTGGCTCCTCTTCCGAACGTGGGAGGATCCAGAATGAATCCGAGGTATCTTTTTTTTCTCCGGATTTCCCTTCCTAAAAATTTGATCACATCTTCCACCATCCAACGGACTTTCTTATCGGCTAGGCCGGAGGCTTCCGCGTTTTCCCGCGCCCAATCCACCATCCCTTTAGACGCATCCAGATGGCAGGCGCTCATTCCACCGGAGAGAGCGGACAAGGTGGACAAACCCGAGTAGGCAAACAAATTCAATACCTCGCCTTGGCCGGAGAGTTGGGAAGAGAGGAGTCGGATTCGGTTCCAGTTCTCCATTTGTTCAGGAAAGAGTCCGAGGTGTCCGAAAGGGGTAAAACGGATCTTTACCGTAAGAGGACCCACCTCGATGAAGAATTCCTCTTCCGGGCGAAGGTTCCACTTCCAATTGCCTCCGCCCTTGTCGTTTCTATGGTATTCTCCGTCGGCGTCCTTCCAGAGCGCGGGCTTCGTGGGCGGCCAGGCGCTGACGGGAGAGGGACGGACGATCGTATAAGCGCCGATACGTTCCAATTTTTTGAAATGGCCGGAATCCAAAAGTTCGTACGTTCCGCTAAAACCGTTTCGTTTCATTCTTCTTTCTCGAGTTTTTCGATCGGATTCATTTCCAGATACAGATGGACCTTAAAGTATTTGCCTTCGGGAAATTCCCGCAAGACGGGATGGTCCGTCTCGGGAGGAAGACGAAGCATAGATCCGTACTTCCATCCTCGGGAACGGATCGTTTCCCGGCCAATCTTTTCAAATTCTAGGTCGGAGATCCTTCCCGAACAGGAGAGTAGAACCAAGGTCCCTCCCGCTTCCAACTTCTCCAGGCTTTTGGAAATCAGGTTTTTGTAGGCCTTTTTTGCGGAAGGAAGGGCCGCTTGGTTCGGGGCCAAATTGGGCGGATCCAGAACCAGGAGTCCGAATTTGCGGTCCCCCAAAAAATTCCAATCCCGGAACAGATCGGAGCGAATCAGTTCATGATTTCGCAGGAAAACAGGTTTACTTTTTTCCCGAAATTCGCCTTGCAAAGTATTCTCCGTCAATTGGGAGGCGAACTCCTCCAAGACCTCTTCCGAGCCGTCTATCGAAGTCACGGATAAGGCTCCTGCCTGTGCCATGCAGAGGGACGTGAGGCCGGTATGGCAGAATAAGTGAAGGCAATGTTTGTTTCGAGAGAGACTCTCGTTTTCCAATAGATAAGTGCGGAGATTCCGAACATCCAGGAAGAAACTTCCTTTTTGGCCCGGGATCTTGGCGTCGAATCGGAGATCTTTTAGGCGAACGGTTTCCCGGATCGGAAGAGGGCTTTTGCCTCTTAGGAATCTGGTCTTTACGGATTCTCCTTCTCCCATTCTTTGCGGAGAGACCATTAAGATCCTGAGAGGAAGAGAGGACGGGTTTTCGGAAGCGATCGAAAACAGTATCCGAACGACCAACCTCGCGAATCCGTACAGACCCTTGGAATACGTTTGCACGACCCAAGTCTTTGCATACTTGTCCACGGTGATTCCCGGGACACGATCGTTCTCTCCATGCAAAAGTCTGTAAGCATCCGTGGTCGTTTCGAGGCTTTTTCGTTTTTCGAAGGCGTTAGCAATCGTCTTCCGGAGCATTTCGAGCGAAAATTCGGGTCCGCGTTGCAGGATTCGGATCGCGATCGGTCCCTTGGAGGAGTAGATTCCGTAGCCGACAACTTCGTTTTTTCCGGAGACCAACTTGAGTCTGTCTCCATCCCGAAAAACGGAGGCTGCCGAGGATATATTTCCTCTTAGAATCCAGGGGTGACCGGATTTCAGGATCGCTTCGGAACTTTTATTGAGTTGGTAGCGACGCGCTTTGCGAAAGTGTTGCGGGAGTTTTTGAGACAAATCGTTTGCGGAGTTGTGAAAGCCGATCCCCGAGTTTTCACCGGGGGATCGGGCGAAGAATGTTTCCTAAGCAAAGAACGAATTAGGACTTCTTCTTTGCGTCGTCGTAGGAAGTATCCGTCGTTCCGGTATAGATCTGTCTCGGACGACCGATCTTCATATCGGGGGACTCGATCATTTCCTTCCACTGGGCGATCCATCCGGGAAGACGTCCCATCGCGAACATCACAGTGAACATATTCACCGGGATTCCGAGGGCGCGGTAGATGATCCCGCTGTAAAAGTCCACGTTCGGATAGAGTTTTCTTTCCACGAAGTACGGATCGTTGAGCGCCGCTTCCTCCAATTCCTTTGCGATGTCCAAGAGTGCATCCTTGACTCCTAGGCGGGAGAGCACAGAGTCGCAGGCCTTCTTAATGATTTTCGCTCTAGGATCGAAGTTTTTATAAACGCGGTGCCCGAATCCGGAAAGGCGGAAGGCATCGTTTTTGTCCTTGGCCTTCTCCACGATTTTTTTCACAGGAAGTCCGGAGGCTTGGATTTCCAACAGCATTTCCAGGACTTCCTGGTTGGCTCCCCCGTGACGAGGTCCCCAAAGAGCGCAGATCCCCGCGGAGATCGCTCCGTAGAGATTCGCCAAGGAAGATCCCACGAGTCGTACCGTGGAAGTGGAACAGTTTTGTTCGTGGTCCGCGTGTAGGATCAGAAGTAGATTCAAGGCCTTTACGATTTCCGGATCGATGTAGTATTCCTCGCTCGGAACGGAGAACATCATGTTCAGGAAGTTCCCGCAATAATCCAGATGATTCAACGGATGGATGGTCGGTTGTCCCAGGGATTTTTTATAAGCGAAGGCCGCGATGGTCGGGAACTTCGCTAAGAGGCGAATCATGGAAATATGTCTGTGTTCCGGATTTTCCGGATCGTAGGAATCCTGGTAATATGTGGAGAGAGAACCGATCATAGAGGACATGATGGCCATCGGGTGACCGTCTTTCGGGAATCCGTTGTACAGTCGTTTCAGATCCTCGTGGATCAGAGTGTGCATGGTCAGTTCCTGGTTCCACTTCTGCAATTCCGCTTCGTTGGGGAGGTGGCCGTAGATCAAAAGATAAGCCACTTCCGTAAACGTGGATTTTTCCGCGAGTTGTTCGATCGGAATCCCACGATATCGTAAAATTCCCAACTCTCCGTCCAGGAAGGTTACCGCACTGGTACAGGCACCCGTATTCAAGTAACCGTTATCCAGGGTGATGTAACCGGTCTGCTGTCTGAGTTTGGATATATCGATCGCCTTCTCGTTTTCCGTCCCGACGATGATGGGAAGTTCGTATTCCTTTCCGTCGATCTTGAGGATTGCGGTGTTTGCCATTTTTTTCTCCTGGGATATTTGTCTCTAATACCGATCTCCGAGTACATTTCCCGTCGAAGTTCGCGAAAAAAAAGGGGCTCGGATTCGATTTTCCGTGGGCAAGATATAAGACCTGTCTCGCTTCGAAACTTTCCGCAAGTACTATCCTATGGATCTGAAATTCTAGACAATCCAAAAAGAGAGGGAAAAGCCGGAGTTCAGCGGTTTTTATACAATCTCAAGTTTTGGTAATTGTAATAGTTCGAAGTAACGATTCTGCAATAGTCGCGAGGTTCCTTTACCGGAAGTTCCTCCAAAAAATGGTTAAAATCTCCCCTGTAATGATTGCGTTTCCATTTTCTCAGGTTTCCCGGGCCGCCGTTATATGCGATGGAGGCCCATTTCAGATCGTTTTGGTTGGAGGATAAAAGATATTTTAGGAACCGTGCTCCCATCTGGATCGAAATTTCCGGATCGAAGAGGGAGTAGGGCCCCAAGCCCAGTCCTTGGGCAAGTCCTTTTCCCGTAGAACCCATGATCTGCATGAGTCCTCTCGCATTGGAAACGGAGATCGCGTTTTCCTTAAAAAAGGATTCCTGTCTCATCACCGCATACACGATGTCCTCTTCGATTCCGAAGGATTGGGAATACTTGGCCACCAGATCCCTGTGGGGCCTGGGATAAATGCGGGAGGAGAGTTTTGAAGGGAGTAAGATCACGTCGTCCGGAATCCGACGTTTTTTCATCAGATTTCTGGTATGGTACACGGTTAGGTATTGGTTTCCGGTCAGTTCTCCCAACGCGGCGAGGATTTCTTCTTTTTCGTCTTCTCCCGTTCCGTTTTGAGATTTGTATTTTTCCACGAGGGAGTACGCGTATGCCATCTCTCCGATTTCCAAATATTCCTTCGCGCTCTGTAAAAGTTGGTTCCCGCGGACTCTACTGAGCGCGGAATCGATTCGCACGTCCAATTGAAAGGCATCGGAAAAATAGGCGAATTCCAGATCTCGCCCTAGGATTTTTCCGGCGTAGGCAGGATCTCCGGCCGTCAAGGATAGATACTCGAAAAGACTCTCCTTGTTTCGGAGAGGATTTTCCGGCGCGGCCATCGAGGTTATCTCCGAGGAAAATTCTTCGCGTATCACTCTCGTATAATAGGAGCCGGGTATGGAAGGATAATAGGATTTCAGCCAGCCTCGGAGTTCCTCAGTTTTTCCTAATCGTTTCAGGTTACGTAGGTGCCAATAGACCAATCTCCCTTTGACAGGCAGGTTCGGAATCCTACGCAAGGCTTCTTTCCAGTATGAATCCCCCAAAAAGTGTTTTTGGTCTCCAGTGATGAGATCGATCAGTTCGTCCTGTCTGGTCAGATTGTACGGGTTGCGTTCCAAAGAGGAAAGAAGACGGTAAAAATACTTGTCCTGGTTCCCGAGTTTTTTGTAGGCCCGGGCATAGGCGTATTCCACTTCGTCCGTAGAAGCCGGATCCGCGTTCTCCAGGATTTTCAGAGCGGCGGCTCCTAAGCTTTGGTTGGAAACTTCCCTGGAAATCGAGGCGGTAAAATCCGGATTGGATTGGGCAAACGCCCTATGCCTTGCCAGGAAAGGCACAGCCTTTTCCGGGTGGAACTGGGCCATCGTTCTTGCAGCGGTTTTAAAACTTTCCAGTTTTTGGAAAGTACTAGAATTGAAATCCCCGTGAGAGGACAAAAAGGATTTTCGGTCTCCGCTAGATAGATAGGGAAGAAAATGTACTGCAGTCTCCACTGGTAGGGAACGATAAAATCCTTCTCCTTTCCAGGTTTTGAGGTCCGTTAGGATGTCCTTCTTGGTGTAGGAAGGAACGTAAGGGTCCTCTGCCAAAGTATAAAACAAGGCCTCCGATTTTTGGACGTCTCCCGATTTATAGAGAGCTTTTCCGTAACGGTACTTCGCCATGGGGCCGAAATATTCCGCCTTCTCCTGTTCGGAAAAGGATTCCGCATACTCTTTGGCTTCTTTGTATTGGCCCGCTTCGTACAGGATCCTGAGAATTTCGGAAATCACGTTTCGGTAGATCGGATCGTAGCTCTTGGGAAATTTTTTCAGATAGGAAACGAATTCGGAGGGGGAAAGGCTTCTTCTCTTCAACATTTCCTCGTATAGTTTCCAGTAGGTTACTTTCGTAATCGCACTCGTGGAGGGGAGGGGATTGGCGATGAGCTCCAAGAGATCATCCTTGCTTACGCTCGCCACCATTCTTCCTTTTAATAAGGATACCAAGTACCGGAGTCTGGCGTGTTCTTCGCCGTCCGGGTGGCTTTCGTGAAAGCGGACCATCGCGAAGACTTCGGACTCCGTGCTGGGGTGCCTTTCCCGGAAGATCCTCCTGATTTTTTCCAGACTATAGGATTTGGTCAGGTATTTTACGTCGTCGTTCCCCAGAAGGCTGCCGACAACTAGTAGCAGGGGAACTGCAAAGAGGATCTTTTTCATGCTATCTTTCAGTCTTTCCTAGGTGAATGTAGCTTCAACTCCAAAAAGGGGATCGGACGGACATGCAGGTTTCAATTTCACAGACGGAATGGCCAGAAATCACTCTCGGTCGTCCTGCGCCGCCGCCGGAGCGCCAGAGCCAAGCCGTTTCCAAACCTTCGCCGGAAATACTCAGGCTGAAGACCAAGATTCTGGAGAATTATAGCGGAAGCATCCTCACACATCTGAAGCCCGCCGATTGTCTTCGTTCCGATTTGTTCGGCGGTTTCCGATTTCTTTCTCCTCGCACGAATTGGATCCGAGAGGAAGGGATCACGGAACGAGAAGAGAAACTTCTCCGCCTTTTTTTCGAGGAACTCTTGGAGGAGTTGGAAGGGCACGAAATCTGGGACGGGGAATTGTTTTCCCTCTGTTCGGCGTTTTTATTATGCGAAGAAAGATTGCAAGATTACGGAAAACTGTTGGATTCCTTTCCGACAGGTCTTCCCGAAGCTAAGGACGGTCGGACCCTGTTGTTTTTTTTGGGATTGTCCGGGGATACCCACGCGGAACTTTCCGAGGGTACGGAGGAGAAGGTCAGGCTCGTTTCCGCGCACAAGACTTCCGGTCTTTCGGAAGAGCAAAAATTCCGGCTTTTTGATCTGGTCGTTTCGGGGAAGGAACCAACTCTTCTGGGACTGGCCTACCATTATTTCAGATCGAACCCGAGCGGTCTCCGAAGCGTGACCGTGTTGGACGCCATGCTTTCTCGGAGATTGCAGGAATTCGAATTGGGAGAAGTGGATTCCTTTTTGAAGGACTATGAAACCAGGCATTCCATCCGAGACAGATTTTTCCTGCTGAAGCGCAGCATCTCCAAGGAGCTTCTGAAGGATTGGATTCTGGAGGAGAAAAGAAGGAACGGTAGAGAGGAACTCTCCGAATCCCTAAGAGAGACGGTTTCCGGAACCGGAGATGAACCTCTTTTTGAAAGATACAAGATCCTGAAAGAGCAGGGTCTCGTTCATACCTTGCGTCCTTTCGAGCTCCTGCTTCTTTGGAACTCGACGGCGGCTTCGGAACTGGAGGCCGGGTTGGTGGATCTGGAAAGACTGTATCCGGATTCCTATCTCACTCATAGAGCGATCGCGGTACGGGAATTCAAGGAGAGAAAATTCGAGGCTTTTCTGGATCGTCTCGTTCGGACCGGTAGGTTCCAATATTCTTCCGAGATGTTGTATCTCAAGGCTGTGACCTTACTCGAGATGGGAATGGCAGAGGAAGGGACGAAACTGCTGGAGTCGTTAGTCTACAAGTTTCCGGACTCCGACTTTCTGAGATTGGCGTTGGAGAGATACCGGAAGAAGTCCGGGTAATCTTCTTGCAATCGGATCCGATCCGGTTAGAATCCAAGGAAATCTATGGCCGTCATCACTCAAGAACAGATCCTGGAATTGCAGCGTTATCAAAAGATGATCAACCAACTGGAAAAGATTCTGAGGCTCTCCAAAAACGACGAGCAGAAATACAGGGTCAGCCGGGATTTGGACAAGTACCGGAACCGGATGAGGGAAATCTCTCCGGAAGGTATTCCGGACAACTTGGAAACCGCCGCCGAACAGATCCGCCTGTACCGAGAAAATCCGGACGCTGCAGGAAGGCTCTTGGCGAAATATCCGGTGATGAAGATTTCCCCGAATTCCAACGATACCGAAGTCAATCAGATCGGAACCTGGATCAACGTTCTGGACCGGGAATACCTTCCGATATTAAACGAAATGCATATCAAATTCGATTTTTCCCACGGAAACGAAAAGGACGGCGTGGTGAAACACATGGAAAATATCCGTAGAAACATCAAGGTGCTCACGGAAACCATCGAGGAATACCAGGCCGCGGAAAAGCAGGAATTCCGGGAACAGTTGAGTCGGATGAAGAACAAGCAGACCCGGATTTTCATCGCCGAGGCGTTTGAAATGTTCCAAAAATTTAACGAATTTCTGAACAAGGTTTTGGACGGATTGAAGGCGGGCGGGGGAATCATCATGAACGTGGAGGACAAGATCCTGTTCAACCCTCGGTTCGAAAAGGCCACGGAATTGGAAGGATTTGCGATCCCGAAAGCGTTACAGGAGTTCCGGGATTTCACGGCCGAAGTCTTGGACCGTATCAACGTTCCGAATATCAAACATTAAGTTCGGAAAGCGGGGTTTCGGGCATGGCGGAAACGAGGAGGTTGCCCGCCAGAAGGGGGTCGGAAAAGACCTCGGGGCTTTTCCGAGGGGGAAGGCTTTCCCCCTCCTTCTCCTCCCGGCAAGCTCTTCCAAAAAACCCTAGGTCCGTTTAAAAATTCCTTTCCGGAACAAAGAGGGCTTATACTTTGTGCTTACATCCGATCCGCTTAGCGATTCGGAATCTTATAGGATTTCAATATTCATGGCACTTGTTAAGAACTCTTCCGAAGTAACCAATTCCACGATCGGCGAAAACTCTTATTTCAGCGGGAAATTCTTTATCAACGGATCTTTAAAGATCGACGGGAAGTTCGAAGGAAAATCCCTCCAAGCAGAGCAGCTGTACATCGGAATTTCCGGAAAAGTCAAAACGAATATCACTGCGGCCAGTGTCATCGTGGAAGGTATCGTAATCGGAAACATCACCGCAAGAAACCGGGTCATGCTTCTCCCCACCAGCCTGATTTTGGGGGACATCCGCACTCCGGAATTGATCATCCAAAACGGAGTGACTTTGGAAGGTCGTTGCATGATTTCCAGCGATCTGAAACATTCCAACAAGGAAAGGATCGAATTGGAATATTCCAAGGATTCTCTCAGCCTGGAAAAACTCTTCGGCAAACAAGGGGCCGGGGCCAAGGAAGCCTAATCTTCCGGACAGGAAGGGCCTTGGACCGCATTCTCATCACAGAAGGAGATCCTTGCGGGGTTGGGCCCGAAATTCTAACGGCCTCTCTGGCCAAATTAAAGTCCCTCTCTAAAAAATTTTCCGTTCTCTTGGTTCATTCCGGCGTCTTTCCTCCCGGAAAGTCCTGGAAGGAAGTCTCCGATCTCGGCCAAACCAGCGCTCCCGGATTGTATTCCTGGAAGACTGCCGCCTTAGCTCCCGAACAAAGCGCCGGACTGAAACCGGGTGTTCCATCGGAGGTGTCGGGAAGGGCGGCCTATTCCAGTTTGGTGGAGGCGATCCGAATCCAGAAGGCTATGGGCGGAAATCTGGTCACTCTACCTTTGAGTAAGGAATGGGTGCTTAAGGCCGGAGTTAAGGGTTTCCGAGGTCATACGGAAATCCTCGCGGATCAGTACGGTACCAGAACATACATGTTGATGGCCGGAAGGGAATGGAGCGTGTTGCCTTTGACGACTCACGTTCCGCTTGTGGAAGTCCCTTTCTACTTGAAAAAAATCCATCTTCCCAGTTTGATCTCCGCCATCCGCGCGGCTGCCGTTCCGAAAGGGAAGCCCATCGCGTTTTTAGGTTTGAATCCTCACGCGGGAGAAGGCGGTAAGATCGGAAAGGAAGAAAAGGAAATTCTGGAACCTATGATTTCTTCTCTACAAAAGGCGGGGCTAGAGGTGATCGGCCCTCTTTCCGCAGACGGCGCGTTTGCCGAACCTTCCCGGAGTCGATTTTCCCTTTTTTTGGCATGCTACCACGACCAAGGTTTGATTCCCTTTAAAATGTGGGAGGGGAAGCATGGAGTGAATCTGACTCTAGGGTTGGATTTTTTACGAGTCTCGCCGGATCACGGCACCGCTTTCGATATCGCCGGAAAAGGTAAGGCGGACCCGGAAAGTTTTGCCCGTTGTCTGGATTGGGTCTCCGGTAGGTTGCCTAAATCAAGTCGGAGTCACAAATGATTTTTTTTGCCCAAACCAATTCCGCCGGCCTACTGGAACAGATCGTCTTTCCTCTTTTCCTATTCTGGTTCGTGGGTCTGACTCTGGTCCTATTGCGGAACGATATAGAGGTGATCTGGAAGGTCGCGATCTTTTTCGTTTTCGTCTTTTACTTCTTTCAATTCTTTCCGGAACTCAAGGAATCCTACGATAGACTGACCAGGTCCTATCCTACGGAAATCCTGAATTGGGTTACCGGAATGCCGCGGGCGTTTTATTTCTTTCTACTTTTCTTTTGGCCGATCGCGGTGTTCCGGATGTTTTATTCCGCGTCTCCTTTCTTGGCGAATTCCACGGCCAAAGTTTTGTTGGGCTTTACGCTTGCGTATTGGATTCTGTTCTTGGGTTATCACCAGTTCTCGGCGCCGATAGACGAATTTCTGAAAACGAAGTTCGTAGATTGGATTACCGTGGTTCCTCCGAAGTAATGTTGAAGACCCTTCTTTTCTTTTAGCGGATTTGCCAAAATCGATTCTTTTGCTATCCTCCTTTTTTGTGTTGGGTGAACTTTGCTCTGATTTTTTCCTGGAATTTGGCCTCATTCTTCAGCATACGATCTGCGAGCGGATTGCTCTTAGCGTCCGGTAGATGCTTCAACCCCCAGCGACTCAAGTCCCACAATACTGGGAGTAAATCCAAGGATTTGGGTGTCGGGGCGTAAATAAATTGTTTCCCGTTGGCTGGATCGTCAGTCTTAGTAATCAGCCCTTGTTCTTCCAGCCATAAGAGCCGTTGCGCAAGGAGATTCGTGGCAATTCCTTCGCCTGCTTCCAGAAAGTCCTTATATCGAGTCATACCGCGCAAGAGGATGTCTCGCAATATGAGTAAGGTCCATCTGTCACCCAGGATATCTAGGGAAAGACCGATCGGGCATGAGGAACGTCCTGATTTCTTCATTCGACCAATTTTTTTTATGACTTGACAATTTCAAGTTATCTGCGCCGAATAACTTGAATTATTCAAGTCATCTATAAGGGAAACGTATGAAAAAAATTCTGCCACTCGCTGCCGTAGCCGTTTCAGTCCTGTTCTGGCTGATTCTCGCCTCTGTCACAATCATCGGACTTTTAAATCCTCAGCGCGCCTCGGTTGGCTTTGGTCTGGCTATCGCGGACGATCCCGGCGCTTTGTACTATCGCGTGTATGCGACACGAAATGCCACACTGATCCTAACGGCCTTTACGTTTATTGCTCTTCGTTATTGGCGTCCTCTCGCAATTCTTACCACACTGACCACCCCTCTCGCCATCACGGACCGGCTTTTGCTAGGTAATTTGGGGATATCCGCACCTCCATTTCATCTTCTGGCACTGATTCTTTTGGTCCTGTCGTCCGCTCTTCTCTGGCAAAAAGTGCTAACGACGGATCAGTCCTCATAAACTGGCCGTGCCGGTTTTTACGGACGAGTTTCTTATCCCAAACGATGTCCGCGTCCTCTGTGACTTTCACTTTATATAAATTGGACGGTTTTATAAAGGAATCCGCCTCTCAGTAGTTTATAAAAGATTTCTCACATGATCTCGATGGCAAATGGAATGGTACATCCTAGTAGCGCCCTCTTTTCGGAGTCACCGATGGGCGCTAAGAATGAGGTCCCATTTTTGATATCCTTTTTATCGGAAGGGGAAAAGATGACGGCATGCGGACGGAAGAACGGGAAGGGAACAATTCCGAAGAACCGAAATTCACTCGGGAGGAAAAGGAGGGCCTGTATAAGGCTATCTACACTCGGAGAGATATCCGTAGTTATTTGAGCGATCCGATCGAAGACGAAGTACTTTTCCGGCTTCTGGACGCAGCACATCATGCGCCGTCCGTCGGCTTTACCCAACCTTGGAATTTCCTATTGATCCGAGAGATTTCCGTAAAAAAAGCCGTCTACGATCATTTCGTGTCCGTAAATGAAGCCGCTTCGAAAAGTTACGAAGGGGATCGGAAACTAAAATACAATTCCTTAAAATTGCAGGGTATATTGGATGCTCCAGTCAGCATATTGTTCACCTGCGATCGGAACCGGGATCCAGGGAACCTTCTCGGTAGGAGTACGAACCGAAATACGGATCTTTATAGCGCCTGTTTGGCGGTACAGAATTTCTGGCTCGCGGCGCAAGCCGAAGGATTGGGCGCAGGATGGATGAGCATCTTCGAACCGGAATTCATAAAGAAATTGCTGGAAATACCGGAAACGGTGGAGCCGATCGCTCTTATGACTCTAGGCAAACCAGTTTGGGTTCCGAGAAGTCCGATCCTAGAGACTGTGGGGTGGAAGGCGAGGCAGAATTTATCCGATCTTGTTTATGAAAATCGATGGGGGGTTCCTTCTCACTTATCCTCCGGTACGGAACCCGAGGAAGACAGGATTTCTTCGAATTCCGAGACGCTTCAGCAAAGAATGGATTCCCTTACGAAGCCCGTAGGATCTCTAGGCGTTTTAGAGGATTATATATTTAAAATATGTAATATTCAAAAAACTTCAAGGCCCGTTTTCAACCCAAAAGCGATCCTCCTCTTTGCGGGGGATCACGGTATCGCTGAGGAAGGAGTGAGCGCTTATAACCGACATGTCACGGCTCAAATGACGTACATGTTTTTGTCGGGAGGCGCGGCGATCAATTCACTTTGTCGTGGAAACGGTATAGATCTCTATTTGAACGATCTGGGAGTGGATCACGATTTCGGAGATACCGTCGGTTTGAATCACGCGAAGGTTCGCAGGGGTTCCAGAAATTTTCTAAAAGAACCGGCAATGACGGAAGCAGAGACGGAACTGGCGATCGAGTTCGGAAGGGAGAGCGTGAGAAAACTCGAAAATCGGTACGGTTTCCTCGGAATCGGCGAAATGGGAATCGGCAATACCACTTCCGCAGCCGCAATCGTTTGTTCGATTCTCGGAAAACCTCCGGAGGAATGCGTAGGCGCCGGAACGGGAGTCGGACGGTCCACGCTGGAGAAAAAAATCCGGGTCATCGCTCAAGGCTTGGAAAAACACAAGAGAGCAGATCGGAACGAATGGAACTCTCTCGTATGTTTTGGCGGATATGAAATTGCCGCCATGGTAGGGGTAATAGAGGAGGCCGTTCTCCGAGGGATTCCCGTGATTCTAGACGGTATGATCACCGGAGCTGCGGCACTGGTCGCGTTCCGCAGAAACCCCGGAGTCGTTTCCAGCTGCATTGCCGGACACATTTCTTCCGAGCCTGCTCACAGGTGGATTCTGGAGGAGTTGGACTTAAGGCCCGTACTGGACTTGAGTCTTGCATTAGGAGAAGGTTCCGGGGCCGCTTTGGCTATGGGAGTTCTGGAATCCGGTTGCAGGCTGTTCTCTGAGATGAAGACGTTCGAAGAGGCGAATATCCGTTTCTCGAAGAATGAAACTTCTCTTTCTTGATTTTTTCTCCCTTTGTGTGACCACGATTTTCCAAAGGGTTGTGGAATCTTTTGCCGGTCATTTTAGAAGAGGGGCAGCCCAAAAGATACGCCGTACTGGAAGAGGGAGTCGCCGATTGGAATTGCGTTTCTTTCCATAGAAAGGATTTATAAATCGAACAAGGCGGTAGAATCCCACGTTTTGTCCGGAGATGTTTATTTACCGAATTATCATATCAAGGGGAATACGGTTTCGGCCAGGATCATAGAACTGGATAAAACGGCTTTACAGTCAGTAATGCTGAGGCTTTGATAGAGGAAAGAAATCGAATTCACTATGGATCTCCCTCTTGTAACTTGTATAGCAATCGGTTCGTACGTTGCTTTTCTCGGAATTTATATCCACAGTTTTAAACCGGCAAAACCTGTTCAAAAGTATTTTCTGGTTTTTTGTTTGTCCACCTGTGCCTGGGTCATGTGGTTTGCGATCCGGTTGTATTTTCCCGATTCTTGGAGGGCGCAGGCGATCAATTGGACGGCGATTCCGGCTATGGTAATTCCATTCAGTTTCTATTTTTGCGCAGAAGCCTATGTAAATTCGGATTACAAGCCGTCCTGTTGGGTCATCATTCCTAATACCGGATTGGCGGGTTTTCTGCTATATAAGGCATTTCGTTGCGAGTTGGTGGATTCCTTGGGCCTGAGTCCTACGGGAGGCGTGGTTTATTCCTTTACACCTTACTATCATGTATTTGTAATATATATTTCCTTGATTATGCTACTCGGTTTCTTTTTGATCGCTAGAAACGCCTATATTCATAATGGAACGATTCGGGTCAATTCGGTGATTTTTGCAATAGGCGGGATCGGAGGATTGGCCATCGCAGTATTCTTTATTTATATCCTTCCACTCCTCGGAATATTTGCACAGTATTTGGCTTCGATCGGGGTCCTCTTTACGATCACTTTTTGGGCCGGTATTTTGAATTTCGACGCGTTTGAAATCAAATCGCAATTGCTTTCCGGCGAGGAGATCCCATTTCTTTTGCGGGCGGCTCTACCCTTGCAATTGGCTCTTTATAGAGTGATGGATCCGGCAGGATACAAAGATCGTCTATTGTCCAATCGTGCGGATGTCACTTTTTATATGCTTTTGTGGAACCACGAACTGACTTTGAAAACCAATCTAGAGCCGGAAGAAAAGGCGAGATTGATCGCCGAGAAATTCGAAAGGTATTTGAAATAAGGCGTTATTTTTTCTTTGCTAGAACTTGGATCAAAGCGATGACCGTGTCCCGTTCCACCGGGGAGAGATCGTTAAGCAACTGGCGGACCGGCTCCTTGAGGTTCCATTTGCTGATCAGGTGCCAGATTTGTTCCTTATCCTTTAAATCCTTCGTGACCGGATCCGACGAAATTCTCTGGGGCCCCCGGCCGAGTAGAAGCCATTCCGCGCGGTAGCCGTATACTTTTTCAATGGCCCAGGCATTTTGCTCGGAGAGCGGCTTTTTTCCGATTTCGATCAAACTCAGCAAACTCTGCGAAATTTTGATACTTTCCGCAAAGTCATTCTGGTTGATTTCGAATCCTTGGGCCTGAGTTCGAACATATTTTACTCTTTCTGAGGTATTTTGAGTCATATTACTAAGTCATATAAACTTCTTGTCAAAAATTACTCATTTTTTCAAAATGTATTTTGGCTAGTACGTTTAAAACGAATTTATTCATCTATTTAATAGTACATGTGTCTTTGACAACTTAAAAACATAATTTTAACGCAATTGTGCCAAAAAAATATCTTTGGCTATCGGAGGAAAAATGGCATTCGTCACTTTTTTGATTCTTTCTCTCTCGGGATTCTTTTTTTACAAGAATTCGACTGGGAATTCCATATGCAAAGCGTATGCACTGATGACCTTGTCTTCCTCTATATGGGCTCTGTTAAAATTTCTAACCCAATTTGATTTCCCTTATGGACTTCAGTCAGTGTGGGTCAATTTGATCCCCATTCCGACCTTGTTTATTCCTATTTTGCTTACGTACGTAACCTGGAATTACACCCGTCCGACAGATTCAAGTTATCCTTTCACTTTCCTAATGGTATTGCATGGAGTCGCGATTCTTTTCTTTCTCTATCTGGCGCTAACGGGGGTTTTGACCCCTTTTCGTTTGCAAAACGGAGAACTAATTTATCGAGGAGGGGTTTCGTATTTCGTAGCCTGTTTCTATATTTATTTTTCCGTACTGTTTTGCTTGGGGGTTCTTGTCCGAAATATCTTCCGCGGAGATTATCTCCTTCGATTGCGTTCCATTTATATGTTCGTAGGAATCTTCTTAGGAGGGTTCTTTTCCGCGATTTTTGTGGTCGTCCTTCCTTTGGCAGGTCTTTATGAACTTAGCCATTGGGGCGTCCTGGGACTTCTTCCTTTTCTCTGGTTTTCCTGGGTTCCCATTGCCAAAGAACATCTGTTCAATACGGAACTGTTGGATTTTAAACAGGACTTAAGAAATCCTAAATTTTCCAACGCAATCATATTCATCAATCGATGTTTTCTAAATTACCTGGATGAAAAATCCTTCAAGGAAGTCTGCGATAAGTACGAAGCGGAGCAGAGAAAAATTCTGATGGAAATCACCGCAAAACTCTCCGTCGATCAGTTGGCGAATCCTTCCGGGTTTCGCTTAAAGATGAATTCGCAAGTGGAAAAAATCATGAATTTATTTCTTCGCTTTTGATCGCGCAGGAGGCTGGGGACGCTCCTTTTCGATTTTAGCTAGATACTTTTTTACTCGAATCAATTCTTCCGGATTGTAACTCGTGAGTCTAGTTAGGATATCTTTGATTTCTATGTTTTGAACCACCTTATTCAAAAGCACCATTTCTAGGTGCACTAGGTCCAATTGCTCTTCAATCGTGGCTAACGGTTCTCCTTCCCCGGTGAGAACGAATTTTTTGGAAACGCCTTTGTTTAGCAGGAGCAAATCCAACCTGAATTCCGGAATCTCTTTTTTATTGGAAAGGTATAAGGAAAGCATCGTCATCGTCACATTTGCCATGGCCGCTGCCGCATCTTTCCATTTGATCCCGAGAGTATGAAGTGAGTAATTCATTCGGTCTCCCGGGGTAATTGCTTCCGATCTTTCGATTTTTTTATGTTTCATTTTTAGATTTTGGATTGAAAATATTAAATTATTTAATAAAATGGAATCGTCTTTCTGTCCACAACTTCCTTTTAAGGCAGTAGATTCTCATTGGATTGAAAGAAAAGGTTTATGGAAATTCTTAAATGGTATAGTATCGAAAATTTTGCACGGGAAATCGGTGATCCCAACCCGTGCGTTCGTGCTTTAAAAAAAGCTACAATGTTGCGTGATAAATTGTACGTCACAGAAAAGACTCCTCGTTCCGTAAAAAACCTTCTCTTTATCTTACGGCTTTTGTGCAAGCACAGAGTCAACCGAACCCTGCTCGTCGTATTTAGACAGGAAATTCGCGAATTGAAATGGGAATTGGGAAGGGCAAAGGCTTCCCTATCTCTTGCAAATGATGCTATCAAGTTTTATAAAGAAACCAGCCAGGTCGAGGTCGAGTTTCCGACAGAAAATTCTAAAGATTAGAACGGGATTTGATTTCAGTTTATAATTTTGGCATACAAAACATTAGAAAAGGGTCGGTTTGTTCTCCGGAAGACGAAACTCTCCGGACTTCGCTTATAGAATGTCCATGCTGATCTTCTTTCTATAATTGAATCCGTAATGTTCGATGAGTTGGAGCTCCAGCTCGTTGTTGAAGCGGATCACGTTTTGCGCATTTTCTTCCAACAAATCCCTCATTTTTCCGTTTTTCTCGGAAAGAAACTCCTTTTGCAATTCCCAGAAGTACTTCGTATTTAGATGGGATTGTTTCTTGGAAAATAGCTTGCTCTGGGATTTTCTTTCTTTGGCGGCAGAGAGTTCCGCGGAAATTCGGATCGAAAGTTTCAATTTTTTCAGTTCGTATTCTCCTCCGTTCTCGGAATGATTTTCCGGAGACTTGATTTTACCGATCACATTCGGAAGCATTTTGGAAACGTCTTCGTAGATGGGAAAGGAATCCAAGGTAAAATCCAGGAGATGGATGGCTTGCACTCGATTCGGTTGCCGCTTATAATCGTTCCAGATCTCCTCCAAAAGATCGGAGTGCAGATAGAAAAAGAGTAAGGTTTCGTGGTTGTTTTTCTCCTTCATGCGGAACCTGGGAGAAAAGGGAGAATTTCGCGGTCGTATTTTGTGCAAAATGTCGCGGTTCTGAATCGATTCTCCCGGAACTTCGGAATGAATTTACCGCGAAACTGCACCATTTTTGTTTGGATCCATTCTAAAGGAGAGGAGGGGATTGCCTTGGCCGAAAATCCCTTTCTCCGGCCAAAGAGTTGACGTTTTTCCGTTCCTACTTCCTTTGGAAGTATAGATTACGTTAGGATTGGCGTGAAAATTGCAAGAACTTTGATATGCAACCCGTAGAAACCTTTCATACTACCTGTTCTTACTGCGGGGTAGGCTGCGGTATTCTGGTTCATAAGTCCAGTCCCACGGAATTTAGCGTTCAAGGGGATCCGGATCACCCCACGAATCGGGGCAATCTCTGTTCCAAGGGGATGAACCTGCACTATTCCGTGATGGACCGATCAGATCGCCTTTTGGTTCCGATGGTGCGCTCGGACCGATCCGAGGATTTGATTCGGACCACTTGGGACAGCGCGTTAGACAGGACTGCGAAAGAGTTTAAACGATTGATCCGGAAATACGGTCCGGATTCCGTCGGTTTTTACGTTTCCGGACAGCTTCTGACCGAAGAATACTATATTATAAATAAATTAACTAAGGGGTTTCTGGGAACGAATAATATCGATACGAATTCCAGGCTCTGTATGAGTTCCGCGGTCACCGGATACAAGATGTCGTTAGGCGAGGATTGCGTCCCGGTCGGATACGAAGACATCGAGATCGCGGATTGCTTTTTGATCGCCGGATCCAACCCCGCTTGGTGTCATCCGATCGTGTTTAGAAGGATAGAGGAGAGAAAGAGATCCGATCCAGGCGTAAAAGTGATCGTCGTGGATCCGCGTAAGACGGAAACCTGCGAAAATGCGGACTTACACGTTCAGATTCGTCCCGGAACGGACGTTTACCTATTTCACGCGATCGCAAGGATTCTCATCGAGAACGGTCGGATAGATAAGGAATTTATAATATATAATACGGAAGGATTCGAGGATCTGAAAAGGAAAGCCTTCGAAATAGAAGTTGAGACCGCGGCGGAAATCTGCGGAATTTCTCCGGGCTTGATTTACGAGGTCGCGGAGATCATAGGCAAGTCCAAAGGGTTTATCAGTCTCTGGGCGATGGGCTTGAATCAAAGCGTGGTGGGAGTGAATAAAAACCTTGCTCTGATCAATCTTTCTCTTTTGACGGGAAGGATCGGGAAGCCCGGAAACGGTCCGTTTTCCTTGACCGGACAATCCAATGCGATGGGAGGGAGGGAAGTCGGGGGATTGTGTAATCTTCTACCGGCTCACCGCGACTTGGAGAATCCGGAGCATAGAAGACAGGTGGCGGATTTTTGGGGAGTAAAAGACATCCCTTCGGAGCCGGGCCTCAGCGCAGTGGAAATGTTCGAGAGTTTGAAATCCGGAAAACTGAAAGCAGTTTGGATCGTATGCACGAATCCCACCGTAAGCCTACCGGACGCTAGAGTAGTGGAGGCCGGACTAAGGAGCGCCGAATTCGTCGTAGTTCAGGATATCTCTTGGGATTCATCCGCTTTGGCTTATGCAGACGTAGTGCTTCCTGCAGCTGGTTGGGCGGAAAAACAAGGTACGATGACGAGTTCCGATCGGAGAATCACCCATCTTTCTAAGATTCTGGAACCTCCCGGAGAGGCGAAACCGGATGTTTGGATTATTCAGGATTTTGCATATAAAATGGGATTCGACGCCTCTTTCGATTACGAAACCGAGGAGGAAATCTTTTTAGAGCACTGCGGATTAACGGAAGGCACGAAGATCGATATTTCCGGTTTGGATTACGAACTGATCCGGAGTAGAAAAGGGGTTCGATGGCCGTATCCCAAAAACGGGGATCAGGCGGATTCTCGTCCGTTCGAGGATCGGGTCTTTTATAGACCGAACGGAAAGGCCAAACTTCACGCGGTAGATCCGGAGGATGAATCCGAAAAAACGACTCCGGACTTTCCGCTGGTATTAACTACGGGAAGGATCCGGGACCAGTGGCACTCCATGACCCGTACCGGAAAGGTCAGAAAGTTACGGGAGCATAGGCCCGAGATGCATCTGGAAATTCACCCGGAGGATGCGCTGAAATACGGGATCAAGGAAGGGACGATCGTGGACATTTCCAGTCCGAGAGGGTCCGTCCGAGCGAAAGCGACCGTCACTAGATCGATCAAGCAAGGAGTCGTTTTTTTGCCCATGCACTGGGGGAGAAAGAACGGTTCCGATCAGGCAAGATCCAATAACCTGACTAGTTCGGCTTTTGACCCTTTTTCGAAACAGCCCGGTTTTAAGTTCTCCGCAGTCCGAGTCGCTCCCTATAGAAAGAAGAAGGAAAAAATTCTGATCGTGGGGGGAGGGAGTTCCACATTAGCTTTTTTGAAACGATACAGAGAGATGGCTCCGAACGATGAGATCACGGTGATCTGCAAGGAGGAAAATCCGTTTTATTCCAGGGTTCTACTTCCGGATTACATAGGCGGAGAAAAGGAATTTTCCGAACTTTTACAGACGGACGCAGAGGAGATTCTCTCCTGGAATTTGGAATTGGTTCCCGATACGACCGTCACCAACGTTTATCCGGAAGGGAAGAAGGTACGCGACTCCAAAGGAAATCTGCACTCTTACAATAAACTGATTTTGGCTACGGGAAGTTCGGCCGTTCCTCCGTCGGTGACGGTTCCGAAAGAAATGCAGGGAATTTTCAGTTTGAGAGGTAAGTCCGACGCGGATCGGATCCGCGGCTTCTTCGTTCCGAATACGAAAGCGCTGATCGTAGGGGGAGGACTTTTGGGTTTGGAGATCGCGGCAGTATTGTCCGCCGCTCAGGTCGAAGTCACAGTTCTCGCTCGGACAAATCGTCTCATGTCCAGAAAATTAGATACGACGGGAAGCGAACTTCTCAAGGAGGAAATCGAGGCGAGAGGGATCAAGTTACTATTCGAAACGGAAATTTCCAAAATAGAAGGTACCGAAAGGATCTCCAAAGTGAAACTGAGCAACGGAGTCTCCGCCGATTTTGACGGGATCATCTATGCGATCGGAACGAAGCCCAATTCCCAAATCGCTTCGGAGGCCGGCTTGGGCTGTGGTAGCGGTATCAAAGTGGATTCGTTTCTCAGATCCAGCGATCCCGATATCTACTCGTTCGGCGAGGCGGCGGAGCATGAAACCGGAACGTACGGAACCGTGACCGCGGCAGAAGAACAAGCTAAGATTGCGGCTCAGCATATATTCGGTTATTCCTTCGAAGAATATCCCGGTTCCATCCACGCGCATATTCTCCGGATCAACGATTTGGAATTGGCGTCCTTGAGATTGCCCGATACTCCTCTGGAGATCACGGAAGATCTAAAGAAGGAATACGAGGAAATCCTATTTTTGGATCGTAAGAACAGGATATATAAGAAATGTATTATACGTAACGATAGACTGGTCGGCGCGGTTCTCGTAGGAGATCGATCCGAATTCGGCAAATTCCAGGAATGGATCCTTTCCGGAATCGAATTAGGAGACCGGAGGAAAAAGCTCCTTTCCGGCGGAGAATTCGTAAAACCTTTGTCCGGTCGAGTCGTATGTTCCTGTTACGGAATCGGGGAAGGGAATATCCGGGAAGCGATTCTGGATGGGGAACATACCTTGGCGGGAATCGGAAAGAGAACTGGGGCCGGAACAGGTTGCGGAACCTGTAGGATGGAAATCACCACCATTCTGAAGAATATTATACAAAAATGATGCGATTTTTATCTTTCCCGGGACGCTGAAGGCGGATCGGAGGTCGGGGAGAAGCTGGGGGTCCGAGCTTCAAGGGGCGCTTAACGTTTTTTGAATCCTTTCCTTTAATTCCTTCGTTTCCGTATAATAACGGACGATGTCTCCGATGATAATGAGAGCCGGAGATCGGATTTCCGCGTTTTCCGCAGTTTCTAAAATGGAACGTAAGCTTCCCGTAACGATTCTCTCCGATTCGAGAGTAGCGTTCTCTATGATTGCCACCGGGGTGTCTCCGGAATTTCCTCCGTTCAGGAGTTCTTCCCGGATGGTGTGTAGGGAGTTCAGCCCCATGTATACGAGTATGGTCTTACCCGAACAAATGAGATTCCGGAATCCCTCCGAATTTTTACCGTCCTTTTTGTGACCGGAGAGTAGCACGATTTCGCTCGAGTAATCCCTATGGGTCAACGGAATTCCCAATCTAGCGGCTACAGCGGAGCCCGTGGTGACTCCGGCAATGATTTCGCAATCGAAGCCTCTGGAGAGAAGATAGGAGTATTCCTCTCCGACGCGGCCAAAAACCGAAGGATCTCCTCCCTTCAATCTGACTACGATCCGAAATTTCATGGCGGCTTCCGCGATCTTAAAATTGATTTGATCCTGCAGGCAACTATGTTGCCCGGATCTTTTTCCCACATAGATCAACTCCGCGGATTTTTTGCAGACTCTCAGGATCCTGGGAGAAACCAGATCGTCGTACAGAACCACTTGCGCCTTTCTCAGAGTTTTGACCGCTTTAACGGTCAGTAGTTCCGGATCTCCGGGACCGGCGCCGACCAAATAGATTTTGCTACCGTAGAGGTGCGGGGTTTCTTCGTTCATGGATTCTTACCGTTGCGGACCATAGCCGCATCCACTTCCAAATACACGTTTCCGTTTTCTATCACTACAGGATAGATTTCGACCTTATAGTGGGCCTCGCCGCCAATGCATTCCCCCGTTTTCAGGGAAAAATTCCGCTTATGAAGAGGACAGGCTACCTTAGGTTCTCCCTTGGAATCTCCTAGGATTCCTCTGGACAATACTGGATCTCCGGAGTGAGGGCAGAAGTTATCACAGGCATACCATTTGTCGCGGACGGTGGAACGAAAGACGGCGATCTGATAACTTCCGATCTTTACGCAAACTCCTCCGTCTTCCGGAAATTCGGAAACCGGAGCGACTAAAAATCTGTTTTTTTCCGTGGTCTTGGTCGTCATCTGGACTCCTACTTCAGAACCGCTTCCGCGCGGTGCGTTCTATGTTCGGCCGGGCGTTTTTGTCCCCTTTCTTCCTGAAAGCGAACGGTCGGATCAGAACTTTCGCTATTTATGAAATGCTTAAATTTAGCCCTTTTTTCAGGATTTTCCACCACGTCTTTCCATTCGCAGACGTAAGTGTCTACTAAGCGATCCATCTCCTCCTCGAGTTGAGAGTTGATTCCCAATCGATCGTTGATGATCACGTCTTTTAGATACTCGATCCCCCCTTCCAATTGTTCCAGCCAGGTAGAAGTGCGCATCAGTCTATCCGCGGTGCGTATGTAGAACATGATGAAACGATCGATGTATCGAATGCAGGTATCCTCATCCAGGTCCTCCGCCAATAGGATTGCGTGTTTCGGGTTCACCCCTCCGTTTCCGCCTACGTAGAGATTCCAACCTTTTTCGGTGGCAATGATTCCGAAATCCTTTCCTCTGGCTTCCGCACATTCCCGAATGCAACCGGATACCGCCGATTTCATTTTGTGAGGAGCACGGATCCCCCGATACCTTTCCTCGATCCGGATTGCGAATGCGGTACTGTCTTGGACGCCGTATCTGCACCAGGTGGAACCTACGCAACTCTTTACGGTTCGCATCGCTTTTCCGTACGCGTGTCCGCTTTCGAATCCGTATTTCACGAGGTCTTCCCAGATGGAAGGTAGGTCGTCCAACTTCGCTCCCAAAAGGTCTATCCTTTGGCCTCCGGTGATTTTGCAATAGAGATCGTATTTCTTCGCGACTTCCCCGATTCGAATCAGGTTTTCAGGAGTGATCTCTCCGCCGGGGATTCTTGGCACGATGGAATACGTGCCTCCTTTCTGAATGTTCGCGAGGAATTTATCGTTGGTGTCCTGGATCTCTCTATGCTTTAAGATAGGTTCGTTCCAAGTGCTCGCGAGTATGGAAGCTACGGCGGGTTTACAGATTTCGCAGCCGTCTCCGTTTCCTTCGGAACGCAGTACTTCCGCATAGGATTTTAGCCCTTTGACCTTGATGACCTGGAATAATTCCTGTCTGGAGAATTTGAAGTGCTCGCAGAGATGCTCGCTGATCACTTTTCCTTGCGCCTTTAATTCCGTTTTGAGAAGGGAATTCACTTGGGGGAGGCAACCGCCGCATCCGGTTCCTGCTTTGGAACATTCCTTCAAGGATTGTACGTCCGTGCAGCTCTTCTCGCGAATCGCTTTCAGGATATCCCCCTTGGAGACGTTGTTGCAGGAACAGATCTTGGCGTCGTCGGGTAGGCTATCCGCGCCGAAAAGGTTTTCCGCAGAGACAGAACCTACGATCAGAGTTTCGGGCTCGGAAGGGAGTTCTATCTTATTCAGATACAACGACAACAGGTTTCCGTAAGACTTGACGTCGCCGACTAGGATTCCTCCTAAAAGCGTCTTGCCGTCGGGAGAAATTACGAGTTTCTTATATACTCCGCTTCTCGGGTTTTTGAATACGATAGGGATGTGTTCCGACTGTCCGAGGCCGTCCCCGAAGGAGGCCACGTCCACGCCGATCAGTTTGAGTTTCGTGGAAAGATCGGATCCGGTATAGGATTTCGGAGCGTTGATCGGGCTACAAAGATTGTAGGCTAAGATTTCCGCCATTTCATATCCCGGAGCGACCAGTCCGTATACGAATCCCTTGTGTAAGGCTACTTCTCCGATCGCATAGATTCCGTAGACGTTCGTTTTCAGATGATCGTCGATCAGGATACCCCCGCGTTCCCCCACTTGGATGCCGCTTCGTTTCGCAAGTTCGTCCCTAGGACGGATCCCGGCGGAAACCACGAGCATCTCTACATCCAAGGAACTTCCGTCCTTGAATTGCAGTCCTTCTAGTTCGGATTCGCCCAGGGCTTTTTCCGTCTGCTTTTCCAGATGGATCGTGACTCCGAGTTCTTCTATGCGGGATCTCAGGATAGAAGATGCCGAATCGTCCAACTGTCTAGGCATCAGCCTTTCGGCGAATTCCACTACGTGGGTTTCCTTGCCCAGATCCAATAGCGCTTTTGCGGCTTCGAGTCCGAGTAAGCCTCCGCCCATCACTGCGGCTTTCCTGATTCCTTTTCCGTAAGTAAGGATATTTTCCAAATCTTCGATCGTGCGATAAACGAAGATACCTTTCTTGTCGATGCCTTCGAAATTCGGAACAAAGGGAGCGGATCCCGTCGCGAAAATCAGTTCGTCAAAAGGAAGTTCCGTTCCAGCGGAAGTAGTCACGATCCTGCGTACAGAATCCAAAGAGACGGCCGGCTCGGAGAGCAGAAGACGAATCCCGTTTGCCCGATACCAATCCGGTTGGCAGAGATACAAATCCTCTGCGGATCTGTTCGAAAAATATTCGGAAAGATGAACCCTGTCGTAAGCCCTCCTGGGTTCCTCTCCGAGTACTGTGATTTCGAATTTATCCGCGCCTCCGAATTCCACCAATTTTTCGGAGAAACGGTGACCCACCATCCCGTTTCCTATGATGACTAACTTCCTTTTGTTCATTTCTATATCCTTTTATCGAGATTTCCCGTTTATAAGCCGAGTTTAAGTCGCTTCCATTTCCAAATCTGATTCCGTAGAATCGGAATTTTTCCAGACTAGAGCGTTCATGAAGAAAACCAAAGCGCAGGCGGAGAGGGAAGCGATCGCTACTGCGAGGAATCCGAAGGAGAAACTTCCGGTTAAGGATTTCAACGAACCTAAAAGATTCGGGATTAAAAATCCTCCCAGGCCGCCGAAGGCTCCTACAAAACCCGTGACGACTCCTATATCCTTTTTGAATCTAAGAGGGACCAATTGAAATACGGAGCCGTTTCCGATTCCGAGACTGGCCATCAGGAGTATGAAGAGAGGAAGCACTAGGGCGACCGGAGGTAGAAAGGAGATTCCGATGAGGACGGTTGTAAGGAACAGAAGTACGATCGTTATCATGAGTACCCCGCCGAATTTGTCGGAGAGATAGCCGCCTAACGGGCGTAATAGGCTTGCTCCGAGGATGCAATAAGAGGTGTACAAACCGGTGGTCAGTTTTCCGATTCCGTACTGATCGTAGAAGAATATAGGGAGGAAGCTGGCGATTCCGACGAATCCTCCGAACGTGATACTGTACAGGATGCAGAACGTAAGTGCATCTCTGGATTTGATCGGAGCCAAATATTCCTTCAGACTTTTTTTGGAAATGGAGCCGGGGCAATCCTTGGCGGTGAGCAAGAAGAAGAGAAAGACGCAGGCCATGGGAATCATCGCCAATCCGAAGACCGCATGCCATCCGAAGTTTTTCGCCAAGGCGGGGGCAAACAGGGTGGCTAAAACGGATCCACTATTTCCGGCTCCGGCGATACCTAATACCAAACCTTGGTATTTCGCAGGATACCATCTGCTTGCTAGAGGCAGCGCGACCGCAAAACTTGCTCCTGCGATTCCTAATAAAAGACCGATGCAGGCGACTTCGGAAAGGGTTCCTGCAAAACGCCAACCCCAGAAAAGGGGAATCATGCTGATCGTCATTCCCCAAAGGGCGACTTTTTTGGAGCCGAATCGATCCGAAAGGATTCCAAGCGGGATTCTCATCAGCGTTCCCCCTAAAAGAGGAATGGAGACGATAAAACCTTTCTGAGCCGGGCCGAGAGAGAATTCCTCGGAAAGAAAGACTCCTAAGGCCGCCAGCAGCATCCATATCATGAAGCTACAGTCGAAATATAAAAACGAACTGATGAGAGTGGGGAAATGTCCCGCTTTTAGAAATTCCTGCATTTTTTTCATTTGATTCAAGCCTCTTTGGTGTGGTGAATTTGCGTCTATAGGTTTTACAGCAAATGTTGTGCCAACTCCCCGATTATTTTTTAAAAAATGAAATTTGCCAGAAACTCCCCTTTAGCCTCGAAAGTTCCCCAGAACGGCACTGGGTACCCTTCTGCTTTTTTAGTCTAAAATTGTATCAATCAAGCTAGCATTTGCTTTTTAAAGAACAAATCTGCTTATAATATTATCACAAGGGTGTGTTTTGGATCTTTTGGTCTGCTAGGATTTTCTGCAAAGGCTCGTAAATTTGCGGCTTTTATTGACCGGCTGAGGGGGATCATTCTTTTTGGGAACTCTTGTTGATTATTTTTTAAAAAACGGCATGATAATTGCTAATAGTCCTATGTGACCAGTACAAACTCCCTATCGACTACCTGTTCCTACTGCGGCGTCGGATGCGGCGTGATCGTCGAAAAATCCGGCACGGATCGGATCAGTGTAAAAGGAGATCCCGACCACCCTGCGAATCGAGGAATGCTCTGCTCGAAGGGACTAAACCTTCATTATTCCACCATGGATCAATCCGATCGTCTTCTGTATCCTATGCAGAGAAAAAGAAAAGGGGGGGATTTGCAGAGGGTGGACTGGCAAACGGCCCTGTCGGAAGTCGCAAACGAATTTAAGAGGATCATTTCGGAACATGGATCGAACGCGGTAGGTTTTTACGTATCCGGGCAGCTTCTTACTGAAGAATATTATATCATAAACAAGTTAACGAAAGGCTTTCTAGGAACGAATAATATAGATACGAATTCACGCCTATGTATGAGTTCCGCGGTAGTCGGTTATAAGATGGCATTAGGCGAAGACAGCGTTCCAATCAGTTACGACGATATCGAGATAGCGGACTGTTTTTTGGTCGCCGGAGCGAATCCTGCCTGGTGTCACCCCATCCTTTTTAGAAGGATTGAGGAGAGGAGACGGAAGGATCCGAACGTAAAGATGATCGTGGTGGATCCTAGAAGAACCGAGACCTGCGAGGACGCAGACATTCATTTGCAGATCCATCCTGGAACGGACATATATCTGTTCCATGCGATCGCGAGGATTTTGATCACAAACGGATGGATTGACGAAGAATTTATCCGGGATCATACCGAGGGATTCGAAGAATTGAAATCGAGGGTATTCCAGGTTTCGGTGGAAGCCTCCGCCGAAATATGCGGAGTTCCTGGGGAACAAATCGAAGAGGCGGCCCGGTTGATCGCTTCTTCGAACGGCTTTTTATCACTTTGGGCGATGGGATTGAACCAGAGCGTGATCGGAGTGAATAAGAATTTAGCCCTGTTGAATCTATCCTTGATCACGGGAAAGATCGGAAAGCCGGGTTCAGGGCCTTTTTCTTTGACGGGGCAACCGAACGCGATGGGTGGACGCGAAGTCGGCGGACTTTGTAATTTATTACCGGCTCATCGAAATTTGAACGACCCGGAACATCGCAAGGAAGTGGCCGATTTTTGGGGAGTGTCCGAAATCCAGAGTCGGCCCGGATATAGCGCCACCGAAATGTTCGAGAACCTTAGACAAGGAAAAATGAAGGCGATTTGGATCGTATGCACAAACCCAACCGTAAGTCTGCCGGACGCGAGAGCAGTGGAAGCGGGCTTACGTTCCGCCGACCTTGTGGTCGTTCAGGATATTTCCAGGAGCGCCGGCGCGATTCCTTTTGCCGATGTGGTTCTACCCGCAGCGGGATGGGCGGAGAAGCAAGGCACGATGACCAATTCCGACCGTAGAATCACGTATCTACCCAAAATATTGGAGCCTCCAGGCGAGGCGATGGCGGATACTTGGATCATTCGGGATTTCGCGCATAAGATGGGTTATGCGAATTCCTTCGCTTATCAAAATGAAGAACAGATTTTCGAAGAACATTGTAGGCTTACGAAAGGGACCAGGATCGACATTTCCGGTTTGGATTATTCCGTACTGAAGGAGAAACGCTCGGTCCAGTGGCCTTTTCCTTTTAAGGATCACGGAGGTACGGAGCGTCTTTTTACCGATCGTATTTTTTATCGTCCGGGAGGTAGAGCCAAGCTATCCGATGTAGCCGCAGAGGATCCCTCCGAAAAGCCTACTCCGCAACATCCTTTGATCCTGACCACCGGCCGGATCAGGGACCAATGGCATACCATGACGAGAACCGGTAAGGTGCGGAAATTAAGGGAGCATAGAAAGGAGCCGGTCCTGGAGATCCATCCTTCGGATGCGGAAGCGAGAGGAATTTCGAACGATCAGATCGTGGAGATCGAAAATTCCCGCGGAAGAGTCAGGGTCAAAGCGTCGATCACGGACACGATCAAGCCTGGAACGGTTTTCTTACCTATGCATTGGGGCAGAGTGTTCGGAAACGACGAATCCAGATCGAATAATCTGACGAGCTCGGATTACGATCCGAATTCCAAGCAACCGGGATTTAAGATTTCGGCGGTGGAAGTCCGCATTTATTCCAAGGCAAAGGAAAAGATTCTCATCATCGGAGGAGGGGCGGGAAGTCTCGCTTTTCTGAGACACTATCGCGCAGTGGCTCCGAACGACGAGATTACCGTCATTTGTAAGGAAGAACATCCGTTTTACAATCGTATCCTTTTACCCGATCTGATCAGCGGGGAAAAAGATTTTCATCAGTTGAGCGGTGCGGACCCCGAGGAAATCGATTCCTGGGGCATTCAATTGTTCCCGGGGCGGACGGTTGCCGAGATCTTTCCGGAAGGAAAGAAGGTTAAGGATTCCCGTGGAGTCGTTCATTCGTATCATAAACTTATCATGGCCACAGGAAGCTCGGCTTCGATTCCGAAATCGATCAAGGAAGGAATGGAGGGGGTCTTTAGTCTCAGAGCCAAAGAGGACGCGGAAAGAATCAAAGGTTTTTTCGTTCGGGATTCCCACGCCTTGATCGTAGGTGGAGGCCTACTCGGGTTGGAACTTGCGGCAGCTCTACGGACGATCGGAGCAAATGTAACCGTATTGGTGCGAACGGATCGATTGATGTCCAAGCAGTTGGACGAGATCGCATCCGCAATCCTAAAGGAAGAGATAGAGGAAAGAGGAATCGGAATCGTATTCGAAGCGGAACTTTCCAAGATCGTGGGTTTTCCGAGAGCGGAAAAAGTAAAGCTGAGTAACGGTCAAGTCCTGGAGGTAGATGGAATCGTTTTTGCTGTAGGGACTTCTCCGAATATAGCTCTCGCGAATCAAACCGGATTGCAATGCGGGACCGGAGTTAAAGTCAACGAATATCTTCAGACCAGCGATCCGGATATTTACGCGATCGGAGAAGTCGCGGAACATCCTTCCGGTATGTATGGAACGGTTTCCGCAACGGAAGAACAGGCAAAGATCGCGGCCAATCACATCTACGGTTATAGATTAAACGGTTATACCGGTTCTCTGCATTCGAATCTTTTGAAGATTCCCGGCTTGGATCTCGTTTCCCTTAGATTACCAGAAACCCCGATGGACGCTGCTGGATCCGAATATGAAGAAATCGTATATTTAGATCGCAAAAAAAGGAAATATAAGAAATGTATTATTAAAGGGGATCGCCTCGTCGGCGCTATCCTGGTCGGAGATAAGGAAAGATTCTCCGAATTCAAAACCTTGATTTCTTCCGGATTGGAACTGGGCGAAAAACGGGATCGATTGTTGAGCGGGGGAGGCCCTTCGCGCCCTGTCCTAGGTAAGTTGGTCTGTTCCTGTAACGGGGTAGGGAGCGGAAATCTAGAGGAAGAAATTAAAAAAGGCGCGAATACTCTCGAAGCAGTGGGAGTTTCCACCGGAGCAGGAACCGGTTGCGGAAGCTGTCGTCCGGAGATCTCGAAATTATTGAAAGGATACTTGCAGGAAAGCGTCTGATCCTTTCCGAAATTTCCGAAGAGAGAAAACGCGGATCGGTTTTGAAGCATTCATCCCGCAGAAAATTCCCTCAAATCCCTTCCGGAAATTGCCCGGTACGGTAGATCATCGCCTTCACTTCCTCCACCAACTCTCTCTTCAGATCGTTCCGGATCTGGCTTAATTTTTGTCTATACTTCAGGCGTTCGTTGAGTTGCTTGTACTGGATATCTCCCAATTCGTTCAAAATGCTGGATATCATGGATTCCTTTAATCCGATCGCATAAGCGAATCTTACGAACCACGGGAGTTTTTTGGAGATGCAGGAAAGCGCCACATTACAGAACGCCTTCTTGAAATTCGGATCCGAAAGATAGAATAGCAGCTTGTTTTTGTATTTGTTCAGCATGAGAATAAAACCTAGGCAGGTCGGATTCTCGAAGGAATATCTCAGTGATAAAGCGGTCGCCACTTCCCTAACTGTCGCTATATCCGCAGGGCATACGAACAATTCCGGAAACGATTCCTCATAATGAACGTAGCTCAAAAGGGAGGAATCCTGCTCACTGTTTCTGATGATGGAAGAATCGTTGGGTATGTCCTGGCCGATCCGGAACGTAAGAAATCTTTGAAGCGGATCCTTTCCTTTGGAAATGATCGATTTCAATTTTTTAGAATTTACTTTCTCGTTCGTTTCTATCAGAAAATTTTCGGCTTCTACGGTTTTGGCCGTGATTCTTTGGGCGATAATGAAGAAATCTCTCAGTGGGGACGGCTTTAACGTATGGGAAAGTTTGGCGAATTCCTCCAGATAGATTTTCTTCCGTATATGGGAGAGGTCGCCGCTCATCAATTCCTCTTCGTTTTCCAAAAGAGCTTCCCGCACCGATACGAGATCGATCGCAGAATTCGGGCTTATTTCGACGAGGGATCGGATCGCTTTGGAGGAGAAAAGACGTTCTATTAAGGTAAATGTTTCGTCGTTCGATTGTTCTGGAACATAGATATATCCTGCGTAGTCCGTAGCGATTAGGAACCCATCCTCTTGTATATAATGCAATATCAGGCTTTTTGTATCCTTTAGGATTTGCGGATTGCAAAAGCCGGTTCTTGCAAGAGAATTCAGACATTTTGTAAGTTCGTCTTTTCCTTTGGGATTGTCGGAAGGAGACGTATTTTCGCCAAGAAGTTCCAGGAGTTCGGGTACGGTGATCTCCTTGTCCTGGCAATGAGCGATCTCATAGTTGCGGATCGCCCAAGCGGACCTGCGCATGATTTCCATATATAGGGTTTTTAGCTGAGTCGGATCCAGAGCGCTTGCTTTGTTTAAAGCGACAATATAAAAGAATTGAGAAAGCTCCTTCGTATCCGTACTGAACATAATTCGCGGAATAAAGACGATCAGAGAATCCGTGGCGAGTTTTAGGAGACTTTCTTTTACCCTGTGGTCCAGAACATCCGAGTCCGTAATGATGGGGATCTTGGAATTTTTCAAGCCCGCAAGGGTGGAATGATCCGTCGCTAAAACCAGCAGTCTTTCCGCTTCCGGATCGTAGTAAGGACGCTCTCCTTTCTCGAAGGAATCCTTCGACTTCAATTGGAGGTACGGTAGGTTGATTTTAGGAATGATCGGTTGGATCGGTTTTGCGGCGCTGGACTCCGTTTCGTTCATGCAAAATTGTCATTCTGAATAATATTATAATAAATAAAATATCAAAATTACGGTATTTGTCTACAGTATTTGTGAAAAAAAGAATAAATTATGAATATATTTATTCGTAAATAGCAGATTGGTACGAGCTTTTTCCTTCGTCACAAAATCTTCCATGTTCGACTTGTTAGAGGGGTCGCTTTGGGAAAGCGGGCTTTTCGTAAAGCGGAATTTTACTTTCTTTTCGGAAAGTTGCCGTCATTTTAATCCTTTCCGATTTTTACCGATTCGAGGAAGTTCGCTTATCATCTGCATCCTCGATTTCGAATTTTGGTTTTCATGATCTCGAATAAGGTCTCCGCGACGAAGAAAAGGTTTTTCATTCGGGCTTTCGTAATTCTTTCCATCGTTTTCGGGCCGACCGTAACCTGTACTTCTCCCGAATTTAGAACAGTACCCAATTCGGATAAGCGTTTTAACGCGGTGATCCGGGATCCGTTCATTTCTCTCCGAATTTCGAAACTATCCACTCTTACGGAAACTAACTCCGACAAGGCGGAACGGAGAGAGGATATCGAAACGGAAAAGCGTTCCATAGAAAAATGGATGAAATTGAACTTAAGTAATCTATTGAGGGATCGGAACGTCGCGGTCGATCCGAGTCGACCCGCCGATTACTATATCTACGCCGAAATAAAGGATTTGGGGGAAATTCGAAATTCCGTGGTCGTTTGGAGTATCGTCACGGGTATCGCCACCGGATTACTTTTGGCGGTAGTTACGGGGCATTCCGAGTTGGGAGCCGGATTTTTCCTATACGAGATAGTGGAAGAGAGTCTGTATCCGATCGTCGCTCTTGCCTTGCTTCGTGAATATTTATGCTTTGCGACAGTGGAATATATCGTGGAAGATTCCCAGGGAAGGATCGTATTCCAGGAAACTTTCAATTCGTTTTCAAACGACGGATTCCTGGAAAAGAACGGTATTCCGAAGGAAAAGAGAAGGGATATGGTGGTTCGGGCAAGCCTGGACGAAACGGATAGAGAATTCGTGAGTGCATTTATTAAATCCGTAAAAGCGAAATAATCGGACCGAAATCTGTATGCCTAAGAAAATTCTGATACTGTTTTTTATAATATTCGGCTGTAACACCACGATTCAGGTAAAGGAGACATACTTCGGAGGGCAATACTGTTCCGGAGGTTCCGACGTAAAGAATATTCCTTTCAGCCGCCCTCTCCCTTTTGCGAGAGTCGATCATCTTCTTCGTTCTCACGGCCATTTTTCCTTTAAGTCCCTGATGATCGCGAACGCGTACGGAATTCTTCCTTTGATCGAAAAAATGGAGGAGTTGGAAAAAAAGACGGATTACAAAGACATCAACAGTCCGACTCATCTGGAGTTCGTATTCACGAAGAATAAGATTCACGAGATCATCTTTCTGGTCAGCACCGATCTGACCGGAACAGTCTCCGAACTAAACTGTTATTCGGATCGGATAGACGACATTATTAAGCATCTTAGATACAGCGAAAATCAAAGAATAACCCAATTTTACATCGCGGCTATCGTAGTCGGGGGAATTTTCGGAATCCTCTCCGGAATTCTACAATGGGCTTCGGCCACGGTCCAAGCGACCGATAGTATCATCGGCGGCTTGGCTGTCGGTTATATTTCCTATCAGGCCTACCAAGTAGAAACCCATGTAAACTATTTGGATGCGAAGAACGTTCTGAAGGATATATGGTATCGTCCCCACGAAACGGAAATTTTTTCCTCTCCGGTATGGTATCTGCTGAATCACCCGACGGAAAGAAAACGTCGCGTTCCTCTGAAGCAAATGAGTACGATTCTAGATATCCTGATCAGCAGATGGTTGGAAAACGGTTATCTCGGCGCGGAAGGAACCTCCGAGCGGGAAAGTCTCATTCAACTTTATTTTAGTCGAGGAGGGGTTCATACGATCGAGCAGCTCGAAACCAGAAAGCAGATGGTCAAGCAGGCCGGTGTCACCGTGAATCTTTTCTTTCAGGATCTTCAAAATTTCGGACAGGAACTTCTGCGTCACAATTGAGAAACGGTTTCGTTAGACCATGTTTTAGTTATTCGATCGATGGAACCCGGAATACGCTCCTTCATTTCTTCTTCCGTCGTCGTACTTTTTTAGTTCAAACATTTGTAACGTAATTCTAACCTTTTCTTCTTTCCGATTTTAAGCTTACAATCGTGGGAGCGATTTAAAATTATTTGACAATAGTACCGGCTTGGATATCGTCCATGCCTCGACTCGAAGGATTGCCTGGATGAAATTTCTTCTTTCCGTTTTAAACAATCTAAAGATTCGAACGAAAATGATCATTTTCGTTTCGGGCATCGTTCTCCTCTGTGTTCTTCCTCTTTCCATCATTGTTCTGTACAGGAACCAGGCAATCGTTCTGGAGAAGACGTTCGAAGTGTGTCAAAACTTGGCCAACAATATCGCCAATATCGCCGCAGAGGAATTGTTGATCAACGAGACTTTCGATGCCACGAGGACGAGCTTGGCTCGGCTACACGAAAGCAACATTTCCGGACTCACCGATTCCTATGTGATCAACGTGGATGGAAAATATGTCGCGGAACTGAACGAAGAAAAGATAGGTTCGGACGTACCGGAAGCGGATTTCGAAAAATTTTCGTCGTTAAAAGAATTAACTTTAAGCGAAATTACGGAGGAGGGAAATACTCTTCTCCGATTTTCCTATCCGATCTTCATCCAGTACCAGGGACAGAAATTATGGGTCGGGATGGCGATATTCGAATTCGATAAGGAAAAAGTCTACGAGCCGGTTTTCGCGATTCGGAGAAGTATCATCAGCGTCGCGAGCGTATTGTTCGTGCTCGGAATTTTCATCGCGATATTGGTGGCGGTAAACTTTGCCCGACCGATCGATACTTTATCGGAGGGTGTTAAAATCATAGGGGAAGGGGATCTGAATTTTCAGATCGCGGTTAGAGGAAAGGACGAGATAGGAATGCTCGCGCTTCAATTCAACCGCATGACTTCTCAGATCCGAGATTTCACGCAAAATCTGGAATCGATGGTGACTCAGAGAACCGAAGAACTGAATCGGACTTTGGAAAAAGTCCAATCCTTGAAGGTCGCTCAGGATGCGGATTACTACCTGACTTCCGTTCTCTTGGAGCCGCTTTTATTGAACAGCAACCTTTCCAAACGAGTCCGGACGGAGTTCTTCATAGAACAAAAGAAGAAATTCTCCTTCAGAAGATGGAATTCCCAATTAGGCGGAGACATCTGTATTACGGATACGATATGGTTGGACGGAAGAGAGTACACCGTATTCGTAAACGGCGACGCGATGGGAAAGTCCATGCAAGGGGCCGGCGGGGCGCTCGTGTTGGGAGTGGTATTCAACTCGGCCATATCCCGGTACAAGAGGTCCAGGAGCCAAAAGATTTTCCCGGAAACTTGGTTGAAGGAAAGGTTCCTGGACCTGCAGAACGTATTTTTATCCTTCGACGGTTGTATGTACATTTCGGTCTGTATGGGACTTGTGGACACCCAATCCGGACTTTTATATTACATCAATGCGGAACATCCATGGACGGTATTGTACCGGGATTCCGAGGCTTCCTTTCTGGAAACGAATCTTAGCTTAAGAAAGTTAGGGATGCCCGGTCAGGAGGACAAATTTTATGTCCGTCTGTTCCAGATGAAGCCGATGGATGTGATCATCATGGGATCCGACGGTAGGGACGACGTAATGGTTTCCCAGGACGGTGATGTGGAAACCATTAACGAGGACGAAACCATGTTCCTGAAACACGTGTCCGACGCGAAAGGGGAACTGTATCGAATCAAAGAGGCCGTGGAAAGTTCCGGAACTCTGATCGACGATTTTTCCATATTACGTATTTCTTTTTTGGAAAAGGAGAACCTGAAACTGATCTCGGACGGGATTCCTTTCGAAATCAGAGAGGCGATCTCGGACGGGCAAAGATTATTGGATTTGAAGGAATATCCGGAGGCTGCCGCATTAGCCGACTCCTTTCTTTCGAATTCGGAGAAACCGGTTCCGGAACTGTTGAAGATCGCCGGCATTGCGTATTTTAGGAGCGGGGATTTCGAAAACGGGAGAGATCGTCTGCAGGAATACCTGAAGATCGTTCCATCCGATAACGAAGGCGTTCTGGAACTTTCCTCCTGTCTTTTCGCTTCGGGGAGGCTTTCGGAGGCCGCGGATTACGGGGAAAGGTTGTATTTAAGAGATAAATTATATTTTTATAATGTTTTAAATCTGGCTAGAATTTATCTGGAAATGAACATTTTGGGAAGGGCCAGGAAAATGTCGGAAGAAGCGGCGGCTCTTGGGGCCGACATGGAGGGCGTTTCCGAGATCCGAGAAGCGATCAGACGAGCGATCGTGGAAAGCGGATTTTCCGAAGAGGAGGAAGTGGAGGAAATTTCGGGTCATAAATTCGTAAACGTGGACGATGTCCTCGCCAAGGCGGATTATCTGTATCATAAGAAGGATTTTATGGCCGCCTTGGAATCCTACGAAAAAGCGAATCGCTTGAGCGAAGGAAGGAATCCATGGACCTTATTCCGGATCGCGAATTGTCATTCTTTGTTGGATCAATTGGACGAGGCGGAGAAATTCTATCGTCGGTCCATCGAAGTGGCGCCGAAAAACCACCATGCCTACAATAACTTAGGAAGCATATATTACAGAAAAGGAAATTACTCCTTGGCCAAAGAGGAATGGAAGAAAGCTCTGGAAATCAAACCCGATTTTAGGACCGCGTCGTTGAACCTGGATAGACTCGAATCTTGGGAAGCGAACCGAATTACGGCGGACGTATGATTCCGTGGAATCGAATTTCGGCCGGATGGGGTCGGAACGTCTATATCCTTTTTGCCGGATTCTCGATTTGCGCTACAGGAGCGTTGTCGCAATTCGGAGAACTACATTCCTCTCCTAATTCCTCGAAGGCCATCTCCGGAAACGTCGAGATCCTTCTCTCCTCGGACAATTCGATTTTGGAACAGGCGCTGTTCGGTCTCCAGTCCAGTCTGGATTATCCCGTCAGGGTTTCCTACGTGGATCTTCTCAGGTCGGAATACAAGGACGTGCCTTCTTACTTTAAAGAAATAGAATCTTCCGATACGAAACTGTTCGTTGCGATCGGTTCCGCCGCCTTTAAATTGGCCAGGGAAAACTTGAATCGGACCCCTATCGTATTTACCATGGTAAGTCATCCGAAGTCCATCGGAATCGATTCGGACAACGTATGCGGAATCGGAATGGATGTTTCCATATCGGAATTTTTCAAGGTATTGAGAGAACTTTCTCCGAAAGCCAATCGTGTCCTCACGTTTTATTCCCAGCCGGAAGGGGAGTTTTTTGCGACGGAGGGGGATTATTTCGATCTGAAATACAAATTGAACTTTACGAAGAAAAAGGTGAGCGAGGAAAATTTTCGGTCCTCTTTGGAAAAAATAAAAGGGGAATATGACGCTTTTATCATAGTCAAAGACTCCCTTTACAATCGAGAAATTTTCGAAGAGTTGTCGGAATTCTCGAAGAAGAACAGGATGATTTTGATGGCTCCTTTTCCGGCCTTGGTTCGCGCCGGTGCGACTTTCGGTATCAGTCCCGAATACAGCAAATTGGGGATAGAAACGGGGGAATTGGCGAATCGGATTCTGTCCGAAAAGAGTTCCTGCAAGGAAGAGAAGGTGAGTCTGACTGACAAGCCGTCCTTCTTTCTGAACGAGGCTTATGCTTCCGATTCCAATATCGTCGTACCGGAAGAGTTGAAAGAAAGGGCCAAACTGACCCGCCTTTTTACAGTGGGTCTGAATCTTTTAAACGAAGGAAAACTCAAGAGTGCGAGGATCGTTTTCGAGAATATACTGAAAAAGGATCCGAACAATCAATCCGTCGCCTCCTATCTTCAGTTGGTTATCGAGAAGATGACCGGAGGAAAGACCAAGGAATTGTTGGAGGCCGCCGAGGATTTTTATAAGAAAGGGAATTATTCCAGAGCGAGGGCGGAATTCCAGAAGGTATTATTATTGAACCCCAACCTTCGGGCCGCAAAGGAAGGGTTATCCAACGCGACTCTCGCTCAAAGCGAATCGGAACGTATCAATGCGGAACAATTGGTCAGGAGCGGGAAAGTCTTCGACGGAATCAAGATGTACCAGTCCTCCTTAAGGACATTTCCGCAAAACACCAAATCCAACGTGGAATTGAATCATGTTCGCTCTTCCGAATATTCGAAAATACCCGAATATTTAAAGGAAGGAATCGAGCTGTATTCCCAGCGGGATTACGAAGGATCCATCAGGATCTTCGAGAACATTCTTTTGATCGACCCTTCGGATAAGCGCGCCCAGGAATATCTGCGTCTTTCCACGAAGAAAAAGGACGCCATTCGGGTCCTTCTGGATAAAACCGCAGGTTGAACTTCTGCTTGTTCCGGGAAATCGGATCTTCGCTTAAAACGAAGCGTTAAGATCCACCAGGATCTGCCTTTGTTGGTTGGAGTAATCGAACGGAAAATTGTTTATTTTGATCAGCTTCTGCTGGTTATTGAGTAGGTTGGACGCGAATAGTCCGATGCTGATCTTTTCGGTAAGATGATACGCTATACGAACGTCCACATTCGTCCAGTTCCTCACGTAATTGGGGCGGTATTGGGGATATTGTAACCTGGAATCGGATTGCAATATCCCGGTGGTCGTATCGATGGTTCCGAAGTCCGATGCCCTACGATAGACGGTCCCTTGAAAGTGGGCTTGGATGCTTCCTTCAAACTTAGCCGTCTGGTACCGTATCCCTCCATTCGCGATATGGGAGGGTGCCCAGGTCATCTGGTTCTGGCTCGCAGAGACCGTCTTATCCAGCATTTTTTCGCTTAACCGATGCGCATAAGAGTAGTTTATAAATCCGGAAATTCGATTATAGGTGAAGTTTATCTCCGCCTCCGCACCGTTTGTCACCGCAGAGTATATGTTCGTACTTAGGTTATTGTTCTGTAGGCTATAAAAAATCTGATTCTGGAAATTTCGGATGAAGTAGTTCACTCTGAAGTTTACGTATTGATTGAGATACCAGTCGATGGCGGCTTCATAATCCCGTACGATTTCCGGCCGCAATTGCCTGGGGTTGGAAGCCAGAGAGAACGTATTCGCTCCGAACATTTCCGTGATCGAAGGTGTCCGGAAGGCTTGTCCGCCCATCAGCTTTAAATTCAGATTTCTAGTGATCGTATATACGAGGGCGGCTTTCGGGCTGGTTTTTCTAAAGACTCTTTTAGCGTGTGGAGCATAAGGAAAACCTAAAAAACCACTGTAAGGATTGTCGATTCCGAGATAGTGCTGTACGGTTTGGTCGTTCCTTACTCCGATCGTTAATTGGAGTTTATCGTAGAAGAATTTGGGCGATACCATTTGGCCGAAGACCCCGACCGTCCAGACGGGCTTATCTTTGATCCAAGCTAGCCAAGGACCCAGGTTTCCGTTCGCGTTATTCGGAAAAGGGGGGTAGCTGTCCGCCGCATCCGTGAGGTTCGCATTCGCATAGTGGCTCTTGTCTCCGGTATATAGAAATCGGGTCGTTTCCACCCCTGCCAAGATACTCCCGGCGTTTCCGAGATCGTAGGTAAGCTGAGCTCGCCCGAACATACTTTGTCCGTTCGTTTTCAGATATTCCGTGACTCCGGCGGGATAGAATCCCGCGGATCCTCCGTTGGGTTCGTAACGCGTATTCCAATCGATGCTGTGATTTTGGTACTGTAGGACGTATTCGTGAGTCAGCTTGGAACCGATTTTGTTTTTATATTTCATGGAACCGATGTCCCTGTATTCGCTCATCGGCCCGTTATAATCCGGAATCGCCCAGAGCCATCCGTGTCCCGTTTGAAAGTTCCAATACTGTCTATGGTATTGGAAGGAGAGTCCTTCCAGCGCATCCTTTCCTTCCAATTTTGTGAAGAGATAATAGTTGGATCTCGCGTCTTGAACCGCAAATTTCGCGTTCGCTCCCGTGATATCCGTTCTACCGGAGCCGTCGTAATCCTTGTAATTATTTCCGTTCGTTTGGTAGGAATTATAGCTTAGGACGTAATCGAATAATTTTCCCGTATTCCCCGTTCTGAAATCGTAGATCTGAGTTCCTCCGGTTCCGACCCTAGCTCGTGTCTGCATCTCCCCGTTTAGGTCCTTGCCAGAGATCGTGTTCAGAGAAATGATCCCGTTCATGGCATTACTTCCGTACAATGCGGAACCGGGTCCGCGAACTACCTCGACGGATTTCAGCATATTCAACGGAGTAATCTCCGAGGTATACGCGGAACCGTACAGGTTATCGTTGAATTGTACTCCGTCCACCAGCATCAAAAGGTGGTTGTTATTCCAGCCTTCGAACATTCCTCTGTAACTGACCGTTGACCGATCGTAATCCTGAGAAGGGGCATAACCGGGAAGATTCCCGAGTACGTCGTTGAGGGAGATCCTTCCGAACTGGAGCAATTCCTTGTCGGAAATCACGGAAACCAAGTCGGGAGCATCGTGAGTCCGTACTTCCGTCTTCGTGGAAGCAGTCGACACTTGCGATTGTAAAAGGTCAAAGACCTGCTCCGTGGATTTCTTTATATCCTCTTTTTGTACGGGAAAGCTGAATCTCTTACTGATCGGATTGGAAAGTACGTACTCGTTGATGTTCTCTCTCCGCTCCAACTTGTTCTTATTGATCCGGATCGATAGAACGATTTTTTGGACGAACTGTTCCAATACGCTTTCGTCGGATTGGTGCCCTTCGTCTTTCGGCAGACTGTCCTTGATTTCCTCCAGTCCTTGGACCTCGTTGTAACTGTTGTAAGCGTCGATCAAAATTCCCTTTTCGGAATTGTAAATGTGACCGTACAATACGAGTTTTCCGGTGGCCTTGTCTCTTCTATAAAACCCGGAAATATAAAGATTCCCTTTCGAAACTCTTTTTAGATTTTCTTCCGGACTGGAAGCGGGGAGAATTTCGACGGAGTACTGGAGTGACTCTAACCTGGATTTTAAACGGTCGACCGCCTTTTTGGAGATTTCCGGTTCTAATTTCGAATCGTAAGAGAGAAACTGTCCTACATAAACGTGTTCTAATATGCTTTGCGCGTTTGTAGTCGTAGAGAGGAAGAATAGATATATTACAAATAAGTACCGGCATATCTGATTCTGACCCATTCGGAAATTCCAAGCTGCAAGATCGGTTTTGCGGAGCCCGGTTTAATTAAACAATACCGACGGATTGTCAATATAAAATTTATTTACTACATGACAATCGGAGGATCGTTCTCTTTTTCTTCGGATGTGTCTTTAATAAACGAACTTAAATGACACCGACGGGAAATTCCAGGACCATCATTTTTCCGGAGTTGTCCAGAGTTTCCACCTTTCCTTTCAATTGTCTTGTCAGGATGTCGATCAAGATAGAACCAGCATGACTCGCAGCTTCCCTGTCCGCTTTTCCCAATCCTCCGACCGAGTCGATGAAAGAGATTCGCACTTTCGAATCCGTTCTTTCCCAACCTACGGTCATTTGGGAAGGTAGGTGGGGGCTTGGATCCCTATGGATCGCAGTCAGAACGATTTCGTTGAATACCAAGGACAATGGAAGCGCCAAGTCGATCGATAGATTCACTTCCTTCCATTTCGGGTAGAACAAGATCTTCTTCGGGGTTTCCGCAGTCAAACGAGACGAGATCTCCTCGAGCACTAATTCGCAATCCACCCTCAAATAATTCTCCGATTGGTAGACGAGATCATGGACTTTGGCGAGGGCGGAGATCCGGTCCTGGAATTCCACGAGATGAGAGAAAGTCTCTTCGGACACTTCGTTTTTTTGCAGTTCCACTAATCCGGAAAGTATCTGTAGGTTGTTCCGGACTCGATGATGGACTTCCTGGATCAAAAGATCCTTTTCCCGGATATAAACCTGGATCACGTGAACCGTAAGAATGGAAATAATCGCGAAGGTGGAATACATCACCAGAGTATCCGAAAAAGAGATCAGGTTGGCAAAATTCGGATGGTCGGTTAATAGAGGACGTAAAAGTAAGAGGCAGAAACAATAAACGGAAACCAAAATCGTCATTCTGATATTCGAGAGATACAGAAATACGATGATCAACGTGGAGATGGAGAAGATCACGTTCCCTTCCTTCGCTCCGAAGAACCATCCCGCGGTTACGGACACCAGACCGAAGAATAGATTCACTTTTACCGCCCAGCCGAACCTTTTTCTCAAGATCAACAGGGCGGAAATCAAGGAAGAGGAGAATATAATTACGTAGCCCGGTCTGAGACCTTTGCTCCAGTAAAGTGCGGTCGCGAAAATGCTCAGTAGAATCGTGCAAACGTTCAATACGAATATGTGTTGGGCTTTTTTGGACGTTAAATAGTCCTGATTTCTGTATATATTCGCTATTTTGGATAGAAACATGAGTCTGCCGCGGATTCAAAGCGGAATAAAACGAAAAGCAATCTAGCCCGTATCGAATTCCGTGTAAATATATTTCCTAATTCCGATTCTGTGTAAAATTTCCTATTTTGTGTCCGATCGAAAGGAATCGTCCCTTATTTTTGACGGAATGACATCGATTCTTAATTGTCAAAAAACGCGATAAAAATTGAATGTTCTACGAATTTATAATGGAAAGCGACCGGGGTTCCTGCTACGACGATCGCGGATTTTTACATTAAAAAGGGAGCCGACTTGTTTACGCCCAGGACTCGATGGAACCCAGGAAACTGGCTGAGGGCGAAGTACGATCGGAATCCTTTCATCGAGCAGATCAAGAATACGACCACCTCGGCGGGATTGCCGTTGGAATCGCTGTCGATGAAGGATGTAAAAACACATTTCATGGCTACGTCGTTTAACCTTTGTTCCAAACGGACGCATTTTTTAAAATCCTGGGAGGATTACGACGGTGGGATGAAGCTATGGGAAGTCATCTCTTGGTCGGCTCTTTCCGCGGCGTATTATTTCGGAAAAATCAACGTCCCGGATTACCAATGGACGGCCTACTTGCCCGATGGTACGAAAAAAGCGGGTAAAGGGGGAGTGTTCCAGGACGGAGGGCAGGGGGTGAACAATAATACGATTCATTTTATTTTGTCCGAAATCGCCGCCAAAAATTGGTGGAAGGAAGGAACCTTTCTTCTGTCTTTAGGAACCGGAAATCTAGACATATCCGTTCCTTACGAAACGGCTTCCAAAGAGAATTTTATGGAACAGATCGTTGACTATCCGTTCGAGGCGAGGACCGAATCCACGATCGGTCAGGTTCTTGCTGCGAAGTATATCGCCGGGGTAAACGACTCGTTCAAATTCAAACGATTCGATATTCTCTTGCAGGAAAAAGAAAACGAATTGGATAACGTGCAGTATATAGACCGGTTCGTAAATTATGGAAAAGTAATGGCAGAATCTCTAGATTCTAGATTCGTAGCGGATTACTTCTAGCGCTTTCGAGGAAACGAAGATTCGATCCCGGCTTGTATTGGCTCCAGCATCCGATGAACATTAACGGGACCGCAAGGATCGCTCAGGGGATCTACAAGTATAAGGTCGGAATCCATCGAGGACACCAGGCTCTGACTCAGTATTCCAAGGTTACCGTCAACAGGTACGAGCCTCATTCTTCCGATAAACCTTGGTTCCAATGGAAAGACGAACCGATTGCCAGTAAACAAACCGATTTCCTTGCAGTGGACATCCATGCAAAGAGTAGTACTTCCAAATTCGTGGACAAGGCAAGTGCAGGATGCACCGTCATCAATTCCACTTGGACGGATCCTCCTTGGAAGGATTTCTTTTCGACGGTGGAAGCGTATTTGGCGACTCAGCATAAACCTTATATCTGCTACTGCGTTCTCGACCAGGATACGGCGATTTCTTTGATCCAATCCTGACGACCTGGGGTAGGCGGAATCGCATCGAAAAAAAAAGAAACCAATGCGGATTTCTTCGTCAAGATTCCGGAAGTCGTTTGTTATACTATCCTGAAGAGTACGGAGGTTTTACTACTTCCGGTACCGAAGAATTACGGAGGATCTCTCTGGAAAGATCCTCGTCGGACTGTAATTTTGGCGGGCGTGTAAAAGGGATTTTTGGAAATAAATTTATTATTGATTTGTGAACGAACTGTTTGCAAATCTGTCCTTAGAGGGGTGCTTATGGGCAATGCATGGAAAAAACTGGTTTTTTTTGCTCTGCCAATTTTGGTCTGGAATTGCAATAACGCTCAAAAAATTTCCGTAGATACCTCTCAGGCAAGCGGAATGATGCTTAGCCAAGCGCTTTCTTTGATCCAGGCAGCTGCGGCTAGCGCAGGAACTGCTGCTGCGATTCCGGTGAGTACTCAATCGCTCAGCGATTCTTGGACCTGTATTCTTGCCTCTTATCCGAACTGTGAAAACGTGTATGATGTGCCGGTTACCGCGGCGGACACTCTCTCGATCGCCGTAACAGCAGTGACGGGAACTTCCGTCGTTCGATTGGCCGTGTATGCTCCTGGGGTGGCCCTAAGCGGCACGAACCTATTGAACGGAGCCACGACCGATCATACTTGCCCATCTCCTCCCACGAATGCGAACCAAAATCAATCGGTGACGATTTCTCAGGCGCTTTCTACTCTTGGAACGTACCGGATTGCGGTAGGCAGGGATTGGGGATCTAGCGCCGGCGGCAGCGGGACTTATACTCTGACCTTGACGATGACCCAAAGCAGTATGACCGCCTATACCAAAACCGCTAGTAACGTCAACTCCCAAGCCACCGGAATGTCCTGTCCTTGATGTAGACTCGTCCGGCAAAATGGGGCTCTCTGGAGAGAAACTTCGTTTCCCCTTTATTTGAATTGATCTATTTCGTTCGCAAAAAATTATTTTCCATAAGTTTATCGAATGGAAGTGCGGATGCGTCGTTTACGAGTTGTTCTTTTTCTACTCTTATTGAATTCCTGTGCGATCAAGACCACCTATAATCCCGGCATTCTATATTCGAAAGCATGGTGGGATACCTGCCTAATCAACCCGGTCTGCATCGCAACCTTGACCGGAAACGGGATACACATCTTAAATCTTCCGAAAGCGAATAACGCTCTATTGCAATCCGGTTTTTTGGTCGGAACGGCGGTGGGTTCTTTGAACAGGGTAGAGGTCAGCCTGGACGGCGGTTCGTTCTCGCCTGCCATCGGAACGAATTCTTGGCGATTCCAACTTCCTACGGGAGGATCGCTTTGGAAAAAAGGGAGTATCCATTCCATCCAAATACGGAGCGTGGACCTTTCAGGGAACATCGTCGCGAATTTGAGCCAGAGCGTACAAAAAGGAACGAATAAGGATATCAACGGAGACGGCTTTGTGGATATTCTGGCAGGGGCATCTTTGTATTCCGGAAATTTGGGACAGGTGTACGTGTTTTATGGAACCGGTACGGCCCCTTTCACCGGTTCTACCGCGGCGCAGGCAAATGTAACGATTACGGGATCCGGGGCAAATTCGTATTTCGGAAACGCTCTCGCTTTGGGAGATATTAACGGAGACGGTTATGCGGATATCATCGTAGCCGCGAACGGAATTACCGGCGGCGGTACCGGATATGTCTATATATTTCATAGTACCGGTTCGGCAGGCATCACCGCTACGAGCGTTTCCAGCGCCAACACCGCGATCGCCGGTCCTGGAGGCGCTTTATTCGGTTATTCTTTGACAATCGCGGACGTGAACGGAGACGGGTACGAGGATCTAGGCGTAGGCGCCTACGCTTATTCAGCGTCGACAGGCCAGGCATTCGTCTTTCAAAGCTCAGGTTCTTCCGGGATCGTTGCCGCAAGTTCGGCCAGCGCGAATGCTACTATTACTGGAGTCGCATCCAGCAATTTCGGCGCTTCGGTCGCTTTGGGGGATATTAACGGAGACGGTTATGCGGATCTAGCGGTGGGGGGAAATATGGTTTCGACCTCTGCCGGACAAGTATTCGTGTTTCATAGTTCCGGCGCGGGCGGTATCACCGCTACTGCAGCCGGAGGCGCCAATACTTCCATTCCGGGAGAGACTTCGTATAACGATTTCGGAATCTCGGTTAATATCGCAGATCTCAACGGGGATGGATATGGAGACTTGCAGGTCGGCGCGACACGCTATACTAACACTTATACCGGCAAAGTTTACATCTTTCACTCTTCCGGTTCCGGAGGAGTTACGGCGTCGGTGGCGACGAGTGCCAATGTTTTTCTGAACGGAGTCAATAGCGGAGATACGTTCGGCGTGTCCCTTAGTACAGGCGATGTAAACGGTGACGGTTTATTGGATCTCGCCGTGGGAGCGAACGGGGTCTCTTCTTCGACCGGAGCAGCCTACGTATTTATGGGGCAAGGTTCCGGAGGAGTCTCCACCACCGCCGCTACCGTCATTCTCGGAGAATCCGCTTCCAACACGTTCGGAAATCCCGTATTGTTGGAAGACAGAAATGCGGACGGATTTGCGGATTTATCGGTCGCCGCGAACGGTTTCTCTAGTTCTGTCGGAAAAACATACGTTTTTCTAAGCGCCGGTTTCCTCGGGTTACCTTTTTCCGGTGCAGCTTCCGCGAACTATTCCTTTATCGGAACGTCGGCTGGAGGAATGAGTTCTCTTGCCGGACTCTTTAAAAACCAGAACGAAATCTCCGACTCTTCCGGTTATTTTGCGTTCGGCGAAATTGCTCTCTTTTTCCCCTCAAATTAGAAAATAACTCCCGGTTCATTCCATTTTCGCATAAAAACGGATTGAAATCCGAATTACAAATTCGTATTATTCATGAGGATTCATGGTTTCCTCATGAAACGTTTTTCTCTTCTCTCCGAAGTCGGCAATGAATACAGACCGAACGACGAGTTCTTTGCCGAAGAACTTCTGCATAAGATTTCCCTGTTGAATCTACTACAGCAGGTCGCTACCGCTGCAAACGAGACGTCCGACCCTGAATCCTTGCTTCAATTCGCAATAGATCGGATTTGTAGGATCGCGAATTGGGAATTGGGTCGGGGATATGTATTGAATCGGAACGGAGAATTCGAACCTGTTTCAGTCTGGTATTCGAGGGAGAAGGATTTTCCGAACGACTTAAGGGCAGTTCTCGAACACGACAGAAATTCGGAATTCGAATCGATTGCAAAGAGAGCGGCAAGGGAGGGAAAACCTCTTTGGGTCGAAGATCTACGGGAAGACCCTCATTTCGCTCGGATCCTCTCCGTAGGAAAGACGAGCGTGAAGTCGGCCTATGTGATCCCGATCCGAGTCAGGAAGCGGGTGGTGGGTGTCCTAGAATTTCTGTTTTCGGCGTCGGCTCCGGAAGCCTCTCTGATCGAAGCTCTTTTTAACGTCTGCTCCCAAATCGGGCGCGTTTTCGAAAGATGCGAATCGGAAGAGTTGTTAAGGGAAGCGGAATCGCATTATAGAAAATTTGTGGAGCAGGTACATGCGATTTTCTGGGAGGGGGAAGGTAAACCTTTGCGTATCGGTTACTTGAGTCGTGAAGCGGAAGGGCTCCTGGGTTTCCGGTCCGTACGTTGGACGGGGGATGATCTTTCCTGGCTTTCCCGGCTGTACCCGGCCGATCGGAAGAAAGTCGTTCACTGCTTGGAATCCCTTTCGGAAGGGGATTCCGTCGAAATCATCTTTCGCATTCTCGCGCAGGACGGGAGGGTACTTTGGTTCCGAAATATCGTCCGAGCAGTGAAGGAAAAGGGGATTTTTCCCAAGTTGATCGGAGTGATGATCGATATCACCAAGCAAAAGTTAGGTGAAGAGGAGCTCCGCAGTTCCAGGGAGCAGTTGAGGGCATTATCCGCGCGATTACAGGATGCTAGGGAAGACGAGAGGATCAAAATTTCCAGGGAAGTCCACGACGAGCTCGGACAATTGCTTACCGCCTTAAAGATAGATCTCTCTCTTCTCCGTGCCAATCTATCGAACGACGCAAAAGAAAGCGCCCGCATTTCCCGAGAATTGAAATCCATGGACGGCATCGTCGAGGCGGCTATAGGTTCCGTTAGAAGGATCGCGACGGAACTACGGCCCTTAGTTTTAGAGGACCTCGGGTTTTTGGAAGGGATCCGTTGGTTCGGCAGGGATTTTCAGGATAGGACGGGAATTTTTTTAAGCGTCGAGAGGAAGGGAAGCGAGGAGAAGTTCGACAAGGACATTTCCGTGGCACTGTTCCGTATTTTTCAGGAAACATTGACGAACGTTGCACGCCATTCGGGAGCCTCTCGAGTAAAGGTATCGGTCGAAGGATCCGAATGCGACGTGGTATTAACGATCAGTGATAATGGAGTAGGTATCTCGGAAACGGATATAGTCAGCTCGAAATCGTTGGGGCTGATCGGGATGCGAGAGCGCGCGATCTTTTTGGGTGGGGAATTGAAGATTCGCTCCGAGCACGGCGGCGGCACTACGATTTCCGCGAAGGTTCCTTTGGAAAAAAAGGAAGGGAGGCTTTAAATATGATTTCTGTGGTTTTGGCGGACGATCACGCGTTGATCCGGGAAGGACTGAAAAAAGTCTTGGAAACCGAAAGCGATATATCCGTCGTTTTCGAAGCGGAACGAGGGCAGCAGGTTTTGGATTTTCTGGATCGTCAAAAACCGAATGTCGTGATTTTGGATATCAACCTGCCCGACATGAGCGGTCTGGATGCGATCCAATCCGTACAGGAACTTTCCCCTAACACGTTCGTTCTGGTGTTAAGCGTGTATTCAGAGGAAAGGTTCGCAGTCAGGGCCTTGAAATCAGGAGCCGCCGGATACCTTTCCAAAGCGAGCGCGGCGGAGGAATTGATCTCGGCGATCCGAAAGGTTTTTTCCGGGGAAAGATACATCAGTCAGGCGACCGCGGAAACCATCATCCGGGAAATGTCCCGGCCTCAAGACAAAATGTCGCACGAATCCCTTTCTAATCGGGAATTTCAGATCATGTTCATGCTGATTAAAGGAAAGAGCGTACGGGATATTTCGTCCGAGTTAGAGTTGAGCATCAGCACGGTTCATACGTATAGAGGTCGCATCCTTGCCAAAATGAATTTAAAATCCACTCAGGAACTGGTATTTTATGCCTTTGATCAGGGGTTGATCCAATAGTAGTTCGAATTCCTTAGTTCCGGCCAAACCGACATTCGACGTTGTGTCGTATTCGTTGCTACACAAAACGGATCATATAATATGAATTAGGCGAAGAAACGTTCTTTTTGGGCGTCGGCCCCTTTTTTTCTTTTCATTTCTCCATTAAAGGTGTTTAATAGATTCTCTCGGTTTCTTCGAATCAACGGAGATTATATGGCTAGTACGAAAACCATCGAAACAACCGGTAACGAAACTTTAAATCTGAAACAGTTATTGGAAGTCCTTTCCGCTTTAAAGCGAGGGGATCTTTCCCGTCGCATGCCTGTCGATAACGTAGGAATCGCGGGTAAGATCGCGGATTTGTTAAACGATATCATAGATCAAAACGACAGGATGGTAAAGGAATTCGAGCGAATCGGAAACGAGGTAGGACAGGAAGGAAAGATTTCTCAAAGGATCAATTCCGTTTCCGCTCGGGGATCATGGGCGGCTTGCATGAATTCCGTCAACGTTCTGATCGGCAATCTAGTTCAACCGAATACGGAAGTGACTCGAGTGATCGGCGCCGTAGCCGGCGGGGACCTTTCCCAAAACATGTCGCTTGCGATAGACGGGAAACCTCTAAAAGGGGAATTTTTGAGAACGGCAAAAATCGTGAACACGATGGTGGACCAGTTGAATTCGTTTGCATCGGAGGTGACCCGTGTTGCCCGGGAGGTGGGAACGGAAGGAAAGCTGGGAGGACAAGCGGATGTTCGTGGAGTCGCGGGGACTTGGAAGGACCTTACGGACAGTGTGAACTCCATGGCTTCCAACCTGACGGGTCAAGTGAGGGATATCGCGGAAGTGACTAAAGCGGTCGCTACGGGAGACCTTTCCAAGAAGATCACAGTGGACGTGAAGGGAGAGATCCTAGAACTCAAAAATACGATCAACACGATGGTGGACCAGTTGAATTCTCTTGCTTCGGAGGTGACCCGTGTTGCTCGAGAAGTGGGAACGGAAGGAAAGCTAGGCGGACAAGCGGATGTTCGTGGAGTCGCGGGGACTTGGAAGGATCTTACGGACAGTGTGAACTCCATGGCCGGAAACCTAACAGGTCAGGTGAGGGATATCGCGGAAGTGACCAAGGCGGTAGCACGAGGGGACTTGTCCAAGAAGATCACGGTGGACGTGAAGGGAGAAATCCTAGAACTCAAAAATACGATCAACACGATGGTGGACCAGTTGAATTCGTTTGCATCGGAGGTGACTCGTGTTGCTCGAGAGGTGGGAACGGAAGGAAAGCTGGGCGGACAAGCGGATGTTCGTGGAGTGGCGGGAACTTGGAAGGATCTCACGGACAGTGTGAATTCCATGGCTTCCAACCTGACGGGCCAGGTGAGGAACATCGCCGAGGTTACGACCGCTGTGGCGCGAGGGGACTTATCGAAGAAGATCACAGTGGACGTCAAAGGAGAGATCCTCGCTTTGAAGGACACAATCAATACGATGGTGGACCAGTTGAATTCCTTCGCATCGGAGGTGACCCGTGTTGCTCGGGAGGTGGGAACGGAAGGGGAACTCGGCGGGCAAGCGGACGTTCGCGGAGTCGCGGGGACTTGGAAGGACCTTACGGACAGTGTGAATTCCATGGCTTCCAACCTGACGGGCCAAGTGAGGAACATCGCCGAAGTAACGACTGCGGTGGCAACTGGGGACTTATCCAAGAAGATCACAGTGGACGTGAAGGGAGAGATCCTAGAGTTGAAGGATACGATCAACACGATGGTCGACCAGTTGAATTCGTTTGCATCGGAGGTGACCCGCGTTGCTCGGGAAGTGGGAACGGAAGGAAAGCTAGGTGGGCAAGCGGACGTTCGTGGAGTCGCGGGAACTTGGAAGGACCTTACGGACAGCGTGAACTTCATGGCTTCCAACCTGACGGGCCAAGTACGAAACATCGCCGAGGTTACGACTGCGGTCGCAACCGGTGACTTGTCCAAGAAGATCACAGTGGACGTGAAGGGAGAGATCCTAGAGTTGAAGGACACGATCAACACGATGGTGGACCAGTTGAATTCGTTTGCATCGGAGGTGACCCGTGTTGCCCGGGAGGTGGGAACGGAAGGAAAGCTGGGAGGACAAGCGGACGTTCGTGGAGTCGCGGGGACTTGGAAGGACCTTACGGACAGCGTGAACTTCATGGCAAACAATTTGACCACTCAGGTGCGGGGAATCGCCGAAGTGGTAACGTCCGTCGCAAACGGGGACTTAAAGAAAAAATTATATATGGAGGCCAAAGGGGAAATCGCGGAATTGTCGGATACGATCAACGACATGATCGACACTTTGGGATTGTTCGGAGACCAGGTGACCACGGTTGCCCGGGAGGTGGGAATCGAAGGAAAGTTAGGCGGTCAGGCAAGTGTTCCGGGGGCTGCCGGACTTTGGAGGGATTTGACCGACAACGTGAACCAGCTTGCAAGTAACTTGACCACTCAGGTGCGTGCGATCGCGGAAGTGGCCACAGGGGTAACGAAAGGGGATTTGTCCAGATCGGTAACGGTCAAGGCCGCCGGAGAAGTTGCGGCTCTATCGGATAACATCAACGAGATGATCCGAAACCTAAGGGAGACGACCAGGATCAATACGGAGCAGGACTGGTTGAAGACGAACTTAGCGAAATTTACGCAGTTATTGCAAGGCCAAAGAAATTTAGTGAACGTAAGTAAGTTGATTCTATCCGAATTGGCTCCGCTGGTTTCCGTGCAACACGGAGCCTTCTTCATTACGGAAACGATGGAAAGCGAGTATTCCTTGAAATTGCTGGCTAGTTACGCGTACCAGGAAAGGAAATACGTGTCCAATCGATTCAAACCGGGAGAGGGATTGGTCGGCCAATGTTTTCTGGAAAAGGAAAGGATCCTATTGACCCAGGTCCCCGCCGATTATATCAAAGTCAGCTCCGCTTTGGGGGAATCTTCCCCGCTGAACATCGTAGTTCTGCCGGTATTGTTCGAAGGAGAAGTAAAGGCGATCATCGAGTTGGCTTCTTTCCAAAGTTTTACTCCGATTCACTTGAGTTTTTTGGACCAGCTTACGGAGAGTATCGGGATCGTATTAAACACGATCGCGGCGAGTATGAGAACCGAGGAACTGCTCATTCAGTCTCAAACTTTGACCGAGGAATTGCAGGGACGTCAACAGGAATTGACCAACACGAATGCCCGATTGGAGGACCAGGCAAAATCCCTGAAGGCTTCGGAAGATCTTTTAAAAGAACAAAGGGAAAAACTCCAGGAGAAAAACGAGGAATTGGAGGAGAAAGCCAGACTTCTCGCGAATCAAAACGACGAAGTGGAGCAAAAGAACAGCGAGGTGGAGCAAGCCCGTTTCTCCTTGGAAGAAAAAGCCAGGCAGTTGGCGCTGACTTCCCGGTACAAATCCGAATTTTTGGCGAACATGTCCCACGAGCTTAGGACTCCTTTGAATAACATACTCATCCTGTCCAAATTGCTTTCCGACAACGAGTCGGAGAGTCTGTCCACAAAACAGATCGAATTTGCCCGTACGATCAATGCTTCGGGAAACGATTTGTTACAGCTCATCAACGATATTCTGGACCTTTCTAAGATAGAGTCCGGTAAGATGAGCGTGGATTTGGATACCGTTTCCTTTATGGGATTGGCGGACTATCTCGAGCGTTCTTTCCGGGAAACCGCGAAGAATCGCGGTTTGGAATTTCAGGTGGATCTGAATTCCGAATTACCCAACGGAATGATTACGGACTTGCATAAGCTGCAACAAATCTTAAGGAATTTGCTCTCGAACGCCTTCAAGTTCACTCCTAAAGGAAGCGTAACTCTTCGAATCTTTCCTTCCAAAGTGGGAAGAAAATTCTCCTACGTCCATACGGCGGAGACCAGGATCGCTTTTTCCGTGATCGATACCGGGATAGGAATCCCGGCGGAAAAACAGAGCGTCATATTCGAAGCATTCCGCCAAGCGGATGGAAGCACTAGCCGGAAATACGGAGGTACCGGGTTGGGACTTTCCATCAGCAAGGAAATCACGAAGCTCCTTGGAGGAGAGCTGAAATTGACCAGTCAAGCCGGAGTCGGAAGTACATTTACCCTTTATCTTCCGGTAGAATACTTCCCATCCGACGAAGGGTTTAACGAATCCGAATATCTGAAGCCGGAAGACGTCTGGGCTCGGCATGGAAGAGTCGGAGAAAAGGATAAAAAGGGAATTTCCGACGGCTTTTCCAACACGATTCCTTCGGCCAAGGCGAGTTCTGCGGGAATATCCGTCCTTTCGGAGGAGAAATCCCTTGTGGAAACGGATTCAGAAATTCTGATTTTCTGCGATAAGGAATCCAGTGCGAGTCTACTCTTCGAATCCGTTTCCGAGAGAGGTTGGAAAGCGATCGTTTGCCCGGACTGGGAAAGCGGTCGCGATCTGTTGCGTTCTCCCTCGATCTGCGGGATTTTTTTGGATCTACAAAGCGGAGAGCTGGACAACTGGATCGTTTTGGACGCGTTGAAACAAAGGAGCGAATCCAGAAGAATTCCCGTGTGCGTAGTATCCAATCAATCCGATCGTTGGAAAGGATATAGAATGGGCGCTTTCGTGCAAATCGGAGAACCGCCGGATCCGACTTCCATCGTCGAGGTACTGGACAAGATCAGAAATTATTCCGCAAAAAAATCGAAGACGGTCGTTTTTACCGGAAGGAACGAAATTTTAGAAGAATGCAGGACTACCTTGGAATCGAGAGGTGTTACCGTAAAATTCGCCGACAATCTCGAGGATGCGATTCGAACGGGCAGAAGGGAGGATCTAGATTGCCTGGTCGTTCTGTCCGATTTGCTCGACGAAGAATCGAATTCGATCCGCACGATCTGGGAGTCCGAAATCAAGCCTGTGCCAGTAGTTTTGTACAAAAACGGGAATGCGGATCTAGAAAAGAGGGATTTGATTCGGAATCTGAAGAGTCAAACGGCTTTGGTCGAGGTGGAGAGCAGAGGACAGTTGAATAACGCTCTACACGTATTTTTGCATCTCTCTTCCTCCGAACCTTCGGAATTAGAAGGAATGGAAGACTCGCATAAAAGGGAGAATTTAAAAGATATTTTAGAAAATCATAAAGTTTTGATAGTTGACGACGACGTACGTAATATTTTCGCTTTGACAAGCATGTTGGAGCAAAGTAAGATGAGAATCGTATATGCGGAAAGCGCTAAGAACGGAATCGACATTTTACAGAGGATGAACGACGTAGAGATCGTTCTTATGGACGTCATGATGCCGGATATGGACGGATATGAGGCGATCCGAACGATCCGTTCTCTATCTACTTTCCGGAATTTGCCCATTTTTGCACTCACTGCAAAGGCGATGAAAGGAGATCGAGAAAAGTGTATGGAAGCGGGGGCGACGTACTACGTCACGAAACCGGTGGATGTAAACGGACTATTATCCCTTCTCAGGGTTTGTTTTACGTAGGCGTTTTTTATGGATTCGAATCACAAGGTAGATATCCTGGTGGTGGACGATAATCCCGAAAATCTCAGGATCTTAGAACACATTTTCGCAAATCTTGAAGTAAGGATCGTGAAGGCTCAGTCCGGAGTCGAGGCGTTGAAGGCGCTATTGGAACCGGACGATTTTGCTCTGATCTTTATGGATGTGCGTATGCCCGGACTGGACGGTTTCGAAGTGGCTTCTTTGATCCGACAGAGGGAGAAATGCGCGCATATTCCGATCATCTTTTTGACCGCCTACGGAGGCAGTGAGACGGGAATGTTCAAAGGATATTCCTTAGGAGCGGTGGATTTTTTGGTCAAACCGATCGCGCCGGAAATCCTAAGATCCAAAGTTTCCGTATTCGTGGAATTATATAAGAAAAATAAAATGCTAGCCTATCAGGAGGAGATGCTGAGGCAGAGCCGGGACCAACTGGAACTCAGAGTCAAGGAAAGGACGAGGGAACTTCATCGGGTAAACGAGGAATTGGTCAAGGAAATTGCGGAGCGTACGAGAGCCGAGAGCGCTCTGAAAGTATCCCTACGAGAAAAGGAGATACTATTGCGGGAAATCCATCATAGGGTAAAAAATAATCTGCAAGTAGTTTCCAGCATTTTGAGTCTGCAAGGGAATTATATTACGGATCGGAAATCCTACGAGATTTTCGAGGACTCCCAGTTCAGAATCAGATCCATCGCGCTCATCCACGAACTGCTTTATCAAAACGAGGATCTGGCAAGGATGAATTTCCGCCAGTATTTGAATAACCTGGTCTCCAATCTGCTCCGCACGTATCGGATCGATTCCAGAATCTCGTTCGAGATCGACGCGGATCAAGTGTTTTTAAGTCTGGATTCCGCCATCCATTGCGGGTTGATCGTCACGGAACTCGTTACGAATTCCTTAAAATACGGATTTAAGGAACAAGATTCCGGTAAAGTGTCCATTCAAATGAAAGCGTTGGAAAACGAATCTTATATAATGACCGTAGCCGACGACGGAGTCGGTTTTCCCCAGGATGTAGATTTCAAAAAAACGGATTCGCTCGGACTGCAGCTCGTGAACGCTCTTGCTGAGCAGATAGAAGGCACTTTGACTTTGGATCGGGAAGGCGGAACCAAATTCAGATTGGAATTCAGGGACAAAGGGAAAGCCGTAGAATGAAAAAGTGGCCGCAGATTCTGATCGTCGAAGACGAGAATATCGTCGCAAGAGATCTAAAGCATAGGCTCATGAATATCGGATACAAACCTCCGATTATCGCCACGAAAGGAGCGGAAGCCGTACGGATCGCGAAGGAGGTTCGACCGGACATCATGATTTTCGATATCATGCTGTCCAACAGCGTCATCGACGGGATCGAAGCCGCTGCGGAAATCCGTTCCGAGATCGACGTTCCGTTAATCTATCTTACCGCCTACGCTGACGATTATTCCGTGATTCGGTCCAAGGCGACGGAACCTTACGGATATATTCTGAAACCGTTTCAGACTAGGGAATTGCATATCGCCATAGAGATGGCTCTTTACAAACATTCCATGGACCAGGAGTTAAAGCGGCAGCAAAGTATGTTATCTTCCATTCTGGACAGTATTCCGGAAGGACTCATCGCCACGGATCTAGAGGGAAACGTAACGTTTATGAATCCGTATTCGGAAAAACTGACCGGTTGGACGAGTTTGGAAGGGAAAGGGAGAAACGTCCGGGAACTTTTTCAACTGGTATCGACCGTGGAAAAGGATATCAGTCTGGATCCGATTTCCTCACTTTTATCCGGTAACGGCTCGCGTATCTATTTCAAAAACGTGATTCTTGTAAATAGACAGGGAAAGAGAAAATGGGTGGATTGCGTCACGAAGACGATTCTGCAGGAAAATAAAATTTCCGGGATCTTATTTCTTTTTCAAAGCATGACGGATTGATTTTTCTTTTTTGGAAAGGGAGGTCCGCGAGAAAAAAGGAATTCTCGCAGACCTAAGAAGATCTTAATTCATGCTACATCCGCGTACGCTGACCGTTCCGGATTCGCTCTTGTCACCGCTTGAAGCAGTGGTCGGGGTATACGTATATGTCGCCACTCCGTTGTTAAACGAAACGGTGCCCGAACCGTTTCTGTTCCCGCTGACCGTAAAGCTGATCGAACCGCTGGTCGGTTGGCAGGTGGTGTACGAATAAACCACGCTGGAATACGTGAGCGAGACGGTAAAGTTCGCCAAATTGTGTTTGATCGTTTGGACGCCGGAATTGACCGTTCTCGTTCCTCCGGCTTTGTTGAACGTCAAATTCAGAGGAGTAGGTGTGGTCACCGTATGGGAGAAAATCACCTTTCCGAAAATCGTTCCGGATCTGGTAATATTGGTATTGATCGTATAGGCAGTCGCGCTCGAAAACGTAAGCACATGTGCCACGTTGATTTGGGGGTTTACAATTCCCGTTCCGAGAGAATTCGTACTTGCGGATTCGGTTAAGGATGCTCCCAATGCGGAGTCCGAGAGAGTGACGGAAGAGGCGACGTTCAATACCGTACCGCTTTGGACAGGAGTTGCGGTCGCGGCGAGTCCGGTCCAATCGTTTTCCAAGGTTCCGTTCATGCTGATGCCGGGGCCGAAAGCGCAATTGGAGTATGTCCATACCACGTTGACCGTTGCCGCAGTGGTCAAATCGGAGCTTTGCGGAGTACGTGTCGCAGTTCCGCCTTTCGGACAATTCAGCGTGTATACCGTCGCTTCCAAGGGACTGGAGAACAATCTCGCCAAGTAGGACGAATAATCCTTCTTGTTTTGCGCCACGGCCTGTACTGGGCCGATCGGGGAAAATAAAGCTACTCCGGTCCCGCTTCCGTCCGTAGATCCGGATGTGGCATTGGTGACCGAATTCATACCGGTGCCGACCGCATTTCCGATCTGGCTTTGTTCCGCGATCATGGCCAAAAGCGTTCCGGCGTTGTTGCTGCTACCGGTGGATTTATGGCATCCGATTCCTGCAACGACCGAGAGGGCCACTGCGAGAATGGAATTGAATAAGGTTCTGCTCATTCTAGTTTTCCTTCCAGAAATTAGTGTGATGTATCATAGATTAAGACGGATAAAAATGGGATCCAAATTTATCTGGGACGGATTTTCTTTGCAATTTTTTTCCAATAAAAAGTTCGAATCAAGAAAAGTCGTGAAACATAGATTGTTAACCGATCCTTCGTATTGAAACGAATGGGGATTCCGAACAACCGAGAACCCGTTCGGATCGGGAAGTGAAAACGTCATAATTCCCCGTTAGGGCGGTTTCCTAGGCGCGGAATTTCCCGCTTTTCGAGCAGAGGAATTTCGTCCCGCACCGATCCGGAAACCAAATCTTACTCTTTTCAAACCGACATGCTCCTGCCATAATTGCACTGGGGTTTAATATCCCTTTTGGAGGAAAATATGTTTATATCGCAAGAAATAGAAAGAGAAGAATCTCCAGCCGGGGTTTCGATGTATTGGAAAAACGAATCCCTGGAATGTTGGAAAGTGAATGCCTGGTCAGGCGCACCTTTGATTTCGAGAATTAAGGAATTTTTAAAGAAGGCAAACGAAGAAGTGGGCAACCAGGATTCGGAATGGCGCACGTTCGATCTAGATCCTTGGTCCGTCTGGTTCGCGATGATGAAGGGGGAAGAAATTTTTTCCGTTATGCGAGTCGTCGAAAAGCGCCCCAATAATCTGATTCCTCTAGAGATCGGAGTCATCCACGGATCCGAACCTCGTAGATACGCAGTGCTGGATAGAAACGTTGCCGACTGGAATTCCGTCGCTTTTTTAAGAACACCTAGAGGATCGTATGCGGCTTTTCTGAATTGCGGATGCGTCGCCGATTATTGCGTTAAGCGCAATTATTCCAGGGTTTTCGGAATGTACAGTCCTTTTCGCAAAGGGATCGAGAGAGTGTATCTTGCATCCGGTGCGATACATTGTGTCGAATACCCGGGACCGATTTACTTTCCGAATTTTCTTTGCAACGGGGAATTAGTACTATTTAAAACGATAGAAATTCCTAAAAAAAGTTTGCTTGAAATTGCCTCTTTTATTAATTTAAATAAGGCTCAAGCATGTCAATTATTGCATCGGATAATGTCGTCGCATTGAATTTGTGTGCGGCCCTTTTCTTCGTAGCTTTCGGAGCTTTGATTCTGATTCCGACTCCGAGGAGGGCCGTGCAGATCCAGTTCGGAATGATGACTACGTTTATGGGGTTTTGGTTCTCCTCCTTTATCCTGAGAGAAGTGGTTCCTTATTCCTGGTTGAATGCGCTTATCAATTTGGGATTAGCCGCAAGTATACCCGCGCCTTTTTTGATCTATCTCATTTCCCTATCCTATAACTCGAAGTCCTATAAGCCGAATTGGAAGTGGCTGGCACCTCATCTCGTTCTGATTTCTTTTTTTCTGGAAGAAAGTCTGAGATTGAACGTGCTGACTTTAATATCCAACCCGGGGGAATCAGTAAGGTTTACCGGTACTTTTGTGTATCCAGGCATTCTGTTGCATTCTCTGTTATTATTCGTGATTGCTATTTACAAATTCGGAAGGAACGCGATTCATTCTCGGGGAAAGACGAGAGCGAGTTCCGTTCTTCTCCTACTCGGCCTTCTCCCTCCCATTCTTGCCGTAGGTTGGTACATCTGGATCAATCCGACTCGTTACGGGATTTTTTCGGGGGAACAGGCTGCGATCGGCTCCATCTTAGGGATCTTCATTTGGACCGTAGCGATCGTAAATTGCAACGCTTTCAAGCTGAGAACTTTTTCCGTATACGAGCCGGAATTACCTCATTTCGTCCGCTTGACCAAGCCGATTTACGGTTTCTTTTACAAATTGACCGATCCTGCGGATTACGAAGTGCAGGATCATGCGAGAAAGAGACGCTTAACGATGAGTATGATCGCTCACGATTATCGTTTGGGAGAGGCGATGGATTTGCCTTACCGGGAGCGCGCCGATATCCTTGTGAAGATCTTCGGCAAACATTTCAAATAGATCTTATTGGTTGGTCGGTTTGATCAGGCTTTTGATTGCCCGGTGGATGGTCTCCAAGTCGTTCGATGAAAGTTGCATGAGGTCTTCGACCACCTCGATGATCCCTTCCTTTGCGTTGATTTTTTGAATCAACCTTCTGTCAGAATCTTTTTGATGCAGCGCTTTTATCGGATTGTTCAAAACGTCGGCTTTTTCTATACCGACTCCGCTTAACAACCATTCCTTACTGTATCCGTGAACCAGTTCGATTACGAGGGCAGTTGCCTCCGGAATCGTCCGCTTACCGGCAGCATACGCACCGATCAGTTGTCTGGATTTACGAATCGTTCTTCCGAATTCTTCCTGAGTACCGTCGAAATTGTTTAAAATATACTGAAATCGTTCCGCGGGAGTCTTCAAAACTTTTTTATCTACTGAACCTTTTTATTATTGAAAAACGCTACAATGTAGCCGAAAGTTTTCAGGACGTATCCGGTGTGGTCTTCTTTTACGAATGCAGAATCCCGCACAGAGGCAGTATAGCCACGGCTTATATTTTAAGATTTGCTAAATAGGTCAAGCGGTTCGTTCCGTCCTCGTAGGACTTTTCGATCTCGGTTTTGAACCCGCCTTACGTTTCTGATTTTTATTAAACGAACATGAGCGCTCCTAATTGGTTTAACCTTCGCTATTTCGAGCAGACGACAGGGGAGTCCTATCGTTTGAGAGGATTGCGGAAGTCTTTGGTCATGAAGGAAAAAAATTCCCAATTCTCCGAATCGCTTAAGATTTCCAGATCGATAAAGAACGTGATTTTTATCTGGAAACTCCTCGTCAAAGTCAAAGTTCAAAAAACGGAAACGCTCCGCCTTCGGAATAGAACGAAAGAACTCGTCTCCGAAACCGGACTTTTGAAATCGGAAGTACGCGCACTAAAGTGGGAACTCGCAAACGCAAAATCGGAATTAGCATTGGCTCGGAATTCCCTCTCCTTCTATAAAGAGATAAGATCCATGGCAGTAGAAAGTTCTCCGGACCAAATCTGAACAAAGATTTATTCTGGCTTTTGTTTTCGGTCTTTTGTATCACGGATCGGTTCGGTACTTCGAGATGAACCTCTGCGGATTTTACCCGATTTTAGCGACTGCCGTTAAAGGAAATATTCTTCCGTTATGAACCTTTTCCTAAAATGGTTGGAAGGAGTTTTCGGTTTTCTGCCTCTTCCGTTACTCGAGGTTTGGGGGCGTTTCGGCTATCTCGTCGGAGTTTTATTGATGCTCTGCGCTTACGGAGGACTGACATTTCGTCCGAACGGTAAATGGGGGATCGCCAGAGAAAGACAGATCTGGGATTCTCAGGCATTGTATAGCATGGGCCTGACGTTCGTGAGCGTATTCGTTACGGGGTATCTAGGCTCTTTGATCGTACTCGTTCCCGGCGCCCAGACCTTCGAATCCGTAAAGGATCTTTCCGTTTTTTTGTGCATCGTCCTTTTCGGATACCCTGCGTTGGTCGTTGTTCCCTTCGCTTACGGCCTTTCCGATCTGATCGAGGGAGTTCCACCGGAGTTTCTAGCGGATTGGATCCTGGGTTATTTTATCAATCCTTCCTGTTTTTGGGTAGCGTACCAATTCATCGGAAAGAATCCCGATTTTAAAAGCCTGCGAACTTGGGGGTGGTATCTCAGTTTCGTGCTTATTTTCATGACGATCGAGCCTCAGCTTTGGGGATACATATGCTCCGATAAGTTCACGCCCGAGATCTCCTATCGGAATATTTCACCGGCGCTTTTCTTTACGACCTCAGTGACCTGGGTTTTCGCTCCCTTCGGCATGTTGGTCTTTCTACCTTTGGCAAGAAAGTATTCCCTGTATTGGGCGGAAATCCCCGGGCATGTCAGGGAGATCTCCCTGGATGGAAAAATCCGGATTTGGGAAAGCGGTCGGACGGAGCGGAAAGAAGGAGAGATTAGAAGTAACGGCGGTTTGCCTATCAGAATGCTGATCGCTTCTCCTTTTATCGTCCTGGTTTTGGTTATGGTGGGAATGACCGCCTATCTGACTCTTAAAAGTTCGGAAGAGTCGGCGAACAAATTAGCGCTACGACTTCACCAGGAGATTTCGGAAAATATCAATCTTCAGCTGGATGATTTTTTGGAAAAAAGGTTCGTGACGGACGATCCTCCCGCGAAGGAGATCTCCGCACTCCTTCAAAATTCGGGGATCGCTCGACAAGGACGCGCGTATATTCTAGATAGAAATTCCAACTTGGTTTCTTCTTCTCTTAAGCCGCAGACGACTCCTTCCGAGTCAGAAAAAAATTTCGCCGCGACCGCATCGGAAGATCTGGTGATCGCCAATTCGGTACAGTCTTTGGAAAAGAGATTGGGGGACCTTCATCGATTAAGAACTTCCACGCAGTTTTATTTCGATGTGATTACCGCAAGGCCTTTGTCCAGGGAGACCTGGCTGGCCCAAGCCACTCCTTACACGGACGGAGAGAATCGGCAGGATTGGATCGTCGTTACCGCATTGCCTGAATCCTATTATTTGGCCGGAGTCAGAACGGGTAACAGCCAATCTGCTATGGTTTTTGCGATCGGACTTCTTCTTTCCTTGTTAGTTGCCGCCTTTCTTTCCGGGATCGTAAGCACTCCGATCGCTCGCATTTCGAGCGCGACGGAAGCGTTGGCGCGAGGAGAATTTTCCCGCAGGGTACCTACGAGTCGTCTGGAAGAAGTCGGTTCCCTTTCCTCTTCCTTCAATCGTATGGCTGAGCAACTCCAAGAATTGATCTTCCGTACCAAATCGAGCGAAGAGCGTTTCAGAGATTTGGTCGAAACGACTCCCGGGATCGTGTGGGAGGCCTCCGCTACGGACTTGGATTTTATTTTCGTAAGTAGCCAGGCGGATTCCTTAGGTTTTGCGGTGGAAGAGTGGACGAAACCGGGTTTCTGGATTTCCAGAATCCATCCCGAAGACCGAGAAAGGGTGATCGGTCTCTGCAAGGAATCGATCGGAAAATCGGAATCTTTCGAATTCGAATACAGGTTCGTCGGGAAAAACGAAAAAGTGACCTGGTTGAAAAACTTGGTCAAAGTGATTTACGAAAAAGAGGAGCCGAAGTATCTCCGCGGGGTCATGGTCGACGTGACTAAAAATAAACAGGCGGAAGAAACCATCCTGGACTTGAACGCGAACCTCGAAAAAAAGATCGATCAGCGAACGCAGGAACTGCAGAAATCGAACGCGAATTTGGTCGATGCCGTCGAGAATCTAGAAAAGTTAATGCGTGAATTGAAGGATGCGCAGGAGCAACTTCTCTTATCGGAAAAACTAGCTGCACTTGGACAACTCGCCGCAGGTATGACGCACGAATTGAATACTCCGCTTGGAGCGATCGTGTCTTCGAACCGCGCCATTTTAGAGATTTTACAGAACGATCTTAAAAAACTTCCCGGCGTCTTTTCCGATTTGGGCGGGGAGGATCTGGAGATATTCAGGGTTCTGTTCGAAGAAAGTCTAAAAGACGCGTCTCAATCCCAGGAAATTCCGGATCGAGCCATCCGAAAAGATCTTCTGCAATCGTTAAACGAAGCGAGGATAAAGGATGCGGAAACCATAACGAATCTGATTCTGGATGCGGGATTGTACAGAATCGGAGAAAAAACGCTTCTTGATCTCGTCAAGACGGATAAGGTCGTTCCGATCTTATCGGCGGTTTCCACTCTCTCTACGATCGTCCGCTTAAGCCAAGTCATAAAGATCGCTACGGGTAAAGCTTCACATGTGGTGCTGGCGCTGAAGAATTATCTGAACCCCGGTGCGTTGCCTCTGGAAACCATGGGGGGACTTTTACCGGTAGACGTCAGAAGTGAAATAGAAACCGTACTCACTCTATACCATAGTAAGATTAAATCCGGAGTCGAGATCGTAAAAAATTTCGCGACCGAAGAAGAATGCATCGGAGACGCGGATAAATTGAACCAGGTATGGATCAATCTTTTGAATAATGGTTTGCAGTCCATGAACTATAAGGGCAGACTGGAAATCGAAATTCGAGAGGAAAATCCTTGGATTATCACGTCGTTTATCGATTCGGGCGAAGGGATCCCGAAGGAGATCCAAGGAAAAATTTTCGATCCCTTCTTTACCACGAAAAGGCACGGGGAAGGCATCGGCCTTGGATTGGATATTTGTAAAAAAATTATAGAGAAAATGGGTGGAAAGATAGAATTCGAGAGCGTGCCGGGGAGAACCAGATTCAGCGTCTGGCTCAAATCCGCGACGGCTATTTAGAGGAGATATTGAATGGTGACGGCCCAAAGAAGCGCGATTTTATGTGTAGATGACGAACCGATCATTTTGATCACTCTCAAGCAGGAATTACGAAAACGATTTGGGGACGAATACCAATACGAAACGGCGTTGAACGCTAAAGAAGCGTTGGAAGTAGTGGACGAACTTGTAAATACCGGAATCAACGTCATCCTGATCCTATCGGACTGGCTGATGCCAGGTCTGAAAGGGGACGAGTTCCTGATATTGATCCATGCAAAATATCCCGAGATTCGCTCGATCTTGATCACCGGACATGTGGATGAAACTGCGGCTCGTCGAGTCAAAAGCGAGGCCGGGACCTATGCCGTTTTTTCGAAGCCGTGGGACGCGAAACAATTGATGGACGCCGTCCAAATCTGCTGTAACCGAGGATAGGTCTATTATCGAGGATCGTTAAAGGGTGGCGGATTCGTTTCTATCGTTTTTCCTTCTTTTCTCCTCGCTTCTCGCCTTGTTGTATGCGATGGGGGAGGTATTCGCATTTTCGAGAGGGAATAGAAGGATCGTATTGTTCGGAATTTTTCTGCTCCTCTCCTATTTTCTATTTCACGCGTATCTGGTTTCTTCGCACAATATTTTACATTTTCCTTATTTATTTTTAACTCATTTACCTTGTTCCGCTTTGCTGGGCGCGTTGCTGGAAAGGTATCTTCTTCTGGCATGGGGAAATCCTGCGGAGAAGCCGGGGCGGTTCGTTCTGAAAATCCTTCCCGCCGTCGGGATCGGGCTTTGGCTGGTCCCGTTTTATTTTCAGGATGGGGACAGGAAGAGGGAATTACTTCTTAGGGTTTTCGATCAGGGCTCCGACTGGAGCGTCAAAGGGCCGGTGCTCTTTACGATGTGCATCCTGCTCTTCTTTCTGCTTTCTTTTTTGATACGCCTTTTCCGAACGGTTCGAGTTTCCGTGATTCGAACAGAAATCAATCTGATGACCATTCTCCTTTTTTCGGGTTTTGCGATTTTGAGTACCTTTCTCGGCGCATTTTCGGTGCTGACGGGTAGGCCCGATCCTTTGGGAAAAATAGGAACTTGGATCGGCTTGTTTCTGCTCTTCATTTATGTTTACCGGCAGAGATATCCGGAATTCTTTCTGGAAGTTCGAAAGGTAGTTGAAGAGGAAAAGCGGGCCAAAGCATCCCAACTCGCGAAGCTGAACCTGAACGAGATACGGGAGAACTTACGGAACCTGTTCGAGACGGAAAAAATCTATCGTGAGGACGAACTGACTCTGACTCTTTTGGCAGGACGGTTGAATCTGACTCCGCACCAGTTATCCGAATACCTGAATACAGGAGAAGGGAAAAGCTTCTTCCAAATATTAAACGAATATCGGGTCGAAGATGCGAAACAAAGGATCCGGACCCAACCCGAGGAAACTCTTTTGGCGATCGCTTATTCCTCGGGGTTCAGATCCAAGTCCACTTTTAACGAAGTCTTTCGGAAGGAAACAGGCCTGACTCCGTCCGCTTATAGAAAGAGGAGCCTTCGAAAATCTAAAAAATAGGTCCGGAGGGATCGGATCGGACCCTTTTTTCCACCCGTTCCGATCGGACCGGTCGCAAAAAACGATCTCTTAATCTAATATGGAGACGATTTAGGAGATATATCGATGCCGTCTTGCCAATTTAGCCTTGAATGCGTGGAGTCGTTCGCGCTTTTCCAACTCAGCATGAATTTTCTGCGCTATTATCCTCTAGCGGCTCTGGTTTTTCTCGTTTTTTGGATCTGGAAAAAGGGATCTTTCCAAAAATTCAGAATCCAACAGTCTTTTCCTAAGTCGGACAAGATTTGGTCCGAAATCAAGCAATCCGCAGTGACCTTATTCATGTTCAGCGGGATCGCGATTTCCGTTTACGTCCTGTCGGGCCTCGGAATTTTGAATCGTAAGATTTATTTCAATCTGTCCGAGCACGGCGGATGGGCTTACGGATTTTTCAGCCTTTTCTTGATTACGGTTTGGCACGAGACTTGGTTCTATTGGTTCCACAGATTGATGCACCATAGGAAAGTCTATCCGCTTGTCCATTCTCTCCATCATAAATCCGTAAATCCTTCCCCTTTCGCAGCATATAATTTTCATTGGATCGAGGCTTTTTTGGAAGCTTTCTACGTGGTTCCTTTTATCTGCGTCGTTCCTTTCCATTTCGGCTTCTTTTTGGCGCATACCTTTTACGCTATGGTGATGAATATCTGGTGGCACACCGGTTACGAACTTTTTCCCAGAGGTTGGGCAAAGCATCCTATTTTGAAATGGATCAATACTTCCACCCACCACAACATGCACCACCAACGTTTTCACGGGAATTACAGTCTTTATTTTAATTTTTGGGACAGAGTGATGAAGACGAATTTCGAGGATTATGAAACGACTTTCGAAACCGTCGCGAAGGGAAGGGCAGACGGAAGAAATGCCGACAGGAACTCGCGCGGAGATTTGGTAGACTCTTTGGCGTTCGCTTCGGAGGAAAGATAAGCGGATCAGGAGATCCGCGGCGGAGTCCCCGTTTTCGAATTCGGTTTACATCCGTTCTTCGCCGCTCTGTTTATCCGCCAATTTTCCCAGAAAGTCCTTGAGTTTCAGGATCGCGTTGCTGTCCGGGGAGATTACGGAAGCTTCTTGCGTAACGGACGCCGCTTGATCGAATTTTTTCAGGATGATGAAAACCTGCGCAAGGTTCATCAGATTTTTGAGATGGTTCGGATCTCTTAACCGTAAGCGTTCTCCGAATTCTAATGCTTTGCGTAGCATCCCGGCTTTTCTCGCTGCAAAGGAGGCGATATAAAGGATTTCGTTGTCGATCGGTCGTAAATCGAGATAATCTTCCGCGTATTTGGCGGCTTCACGATAGTTTTTCAGCTTGAGGTGGAGACGGACGAAGTTTCTTTTTACCTCGGGAATCCGACTGTTCAGAGTTTCCGCCTCCTGGAGGAAGGAGATCGCCTCGGAAATGTCCGATTCGTTCGTAGTCGCTTTTGCGCGTCGAAGCAATTCCAGGATTTTCCGCTTCTCGCTTTCCTCTTCCGGAGAGATCCGGTTCGGCTCCAGATAGGAGAGTCGGATCAGAGAAAGATCGTCGGTAAGTTTTCCTCTCTTAAGAATGCCGTCGTAAATACCCGGCAATTCTCCGTCGGCTTCTTCGACGATTTTCAGAAAGAGGTGCTCGTCGTCGTTTAATAACCGTCCTCCTGTCGCGTCCATGCCGATCAGTATATCGTCCCTACCGTCTGATCCGGCTATCATCACGTCTCCGGGTTCCAATTGAAAGGTCTTGATCGAGATTCTGCCTTCCAGTCCCGTGGTTCCTAATTTACGAAATAATAACTCGTTTTCTATAAACGAAGATATTCCGTCCCTATATAGAACTGTCCAAGGGTGTTCCGCGTTGATATAATAAAGAATTCCGGCCTGATCGTCGATCAGGCCCATGACCAGAGATACAAGCATGGAACCGTCAAAACTTTCGAAAACTTTATGAAGTTCCGTAAACGCGCCCTTCAGCCAATGTTCGGGGGAAAGGTTGCGCATCGATTCCACCAGTCTCGTCCTCTCTATGATGGACTCGAAGACGGAACCTAAAACCAAAGCTCCTCCGGCTCCTTGCATGGATTTTCCCATGGCGTCAGCGTTTAAGAATACCGTAAACGTTCTTCGTTTCAGCTCTATGTGATTGGCGATATTCATATCGCCGCCGATCTCGTCCTCGTAGTTTCTAAAAGTGAACTTTTTCTTCTGTTCCAGTAGAAAATCCACTTTCACCCTATCCTGAACAGCCTTGTTCTCCCCTAACGGTCGGATCAAAAGCGAAGTAAGGAAGTAATCCCCGTCCTGCTGCTGTTTGAGTTCCTTGATCTCTTCCAAGGATAGCTCGAGTTCTTTCGTCCGCTCTTTGACCTTATCTTCCAATTCGGCCGCGTACTGTTCCAATCGTTTCCTTGCAGCCTGGATAGATCTGGTCATCCTGTTAAACGACCTCGCTATGAAACCGATTTCGTCCTCGACTCTCGGCGTTAGCCTGTAATCCAGATTCCCCGAATTTACCTCCCTGAGTCCGGTCACAACTTCGTTTAAAGGCGTAAGGAGAGCGCCGTCAAAGAAGAGTCGGAATCCGATCGCGGTGACGAAAAAGATGGATAAAAGGGAAACGGCCAGTATCCAAGAAGGAGGGTGGAGAAATTGCCTTAGGGTTCTGTAGTCGAATCCGGCTTCGTAGATCTTACCCGTTTTAGGATGTTGGTATATATAGGAAACGTAATAATTGGGTTTAGGGTCCCCCGGGCGAAAAGTTCTGACTCCCCTATATATGCGTTCTTCCTCTTTTCTCAGCGGGATCGCGATGGAAAGGAAAAGCTGATTCAATTCCTCGCCGCTCATGCCCTCGCGAACGCCGCTCCTGAATCTCTCCGTAAGGGATTTCATCGTGGCCGAAATGCCGACCTCCTCCGAGCGGAACAGTTTGTCGGTTAGGCTATTGTCGCTTTTATTCGGTGCGTTATAGAATTTATTTCGAATGACTGAAAATCTCTTTTCTATCTCTCCGAAAAAACGTTCCACATCCGGATCCGAAACCTTTCCGTCCCCTTTGGATTCCAGAAATTCCAAAAGGCCGCTCCTATAAATTCCGAACGCATCCGGCGATTCTTCCAGGATCTTTTCGGATCTTTTCCGCCTTTGTCTCGCATCCATATTTCCTAGGCTTAACAGCTTTTTGGTATAATATAAAAATCTTAATTCTTCCCCGTCGCTTTTTCCGGTCCTGGGATCTTTGGATCCGTATTCCGTTTTTATTTCGGAATTTTCCGGATCGAAAGACAAGAGATATAGTAGATCTTTCGGTCTTTCTTCGTTTAAAACGGCAGATCTTGTGACGTGAGTTTGAATCGTATCGAAAGAAGAATCGTAGCCGTTCAGGATCGCATATCCGACCAATTGAAACGTCAAGAGGAAGGTCGCCATCGCGATTCCTATGATGCGACTCAGGATGGTGGTTCTTTCCTTCGTGATATTCACGTATAGGACGATCATCAGAAAATATCCCGCCACCAAGGTTAGGTCGGCACATTGTTGGTAAGCCGCTCGTGATACCGTTCCGTCCCTGCTCAGAGCGTTCATAATCCCGGAAAAAATACTTAAAAAGCAGTACGTCAGAAGGAGATAGATCACGGCCCTTCTTTGCTTTCCTTTTTCCGCATAGGCCCGCCAGATCCCGGCGGCGATCAGACAAAGAATATAAAATAAGACCAGGATGGAAAAGATTTTATAAAAAAGTTGTGTTTGGAAATCCCAATGGTGGCTTCCGAAAACAAAGGTCCTGGGGGCTTGTAAGGAGACGATGACGTAAAAGGCCGTGATGACGATGATTCCGGCGTAGAGGGCAAAGAAAATCCCGAGCCCTAATTTCACCCTTTTCGGTTCGGGGAAATAGAAGAAGAATAGAAATAGGTGGATCAGGCTGATCAACGGAACGGGAATCATGAACCATCTATGATAAATCGTCCATTCGTCGTACGAGGAAAATCCGACCGCATAAGCGGAGTGATACAGAATCGTTATGCATGTGGCCAACCCGATGTTTAGGGCGGCCTTACTTCTATCCTTAATCCTGAGGAAAAAGAAAGCGGCGTAAGCGGAAAACAACGCTGCTAATAATGATCCAAAGGAATAAAAATTTAGAAAAAAAGATTCCATATCGGGATTCAGAAAAATCTCCAAAAAAATCGGAACGTCAAGGAAAATAGCGTATTTTTTTCGTCATATTAATCCTAAAGGTGCGGAATTTCGCAGGGGAAGGGAAAAATCATGAGGGGCACGATCGCCGGACTAAACGAAAAGGACAATAAGATCATCATCCGTACGGACTTCGGATATACATACGGTATAGCCGATGTTTCTTATATGAAAATCAATCAGCTAGTTTCCGGAGATCTTAGGAGTAACGGTTTTGAAATTCTGACGAACCTGAATTCCGGTGACGATTTCGTGGTGGAAATAGAAGCTTATGATTGCTCCCACGAAGCGGCAATACTTCTTTTAGATCGGAGCTGATCGAATTCGAACTCAGTCTATCGAGATCGTTGGGACTCCGGACAGATTCGAGATAAACCCGCAACCATGCGGGCTTTTTTGTTTTTTCGAAATTTTTATCTGTGCTTCCCGCTTTCCTTTGCCATCCTGATTCCCGTGCGACTTTAAGGTAAAATTCGCTGCATTCCTTTTTTCTATACTTGAAACAAGAAAAGGGTACCGTGTAAATTTATGTTATAAGTGATTAGAAATAGAAAATTATAATAATCTGAAATTCTATAATAACTTGTAGGATACTGTTCCGGTTTTTCGGTATTTTGTTTCTGTGTCTAAAAGGGGTTTATGATCATTCTCCAAGGTTGGGGCTTGGTGACGGGATGGAATCGGTGCCGCTTCGAGAAATTGAGAAGGTGAGTGAGAAATTTTAGTAGTGTGTATTCGATCCATTTCGACGGAAAATCGGTGAAATATCATATTCTAGAATCAATTTTAGTATTTAGGGAAATCGGCAGAATTTCCAGGACAGGGTCTGCAATTTGAAGTTCGGGGAAGGCGATCGAGAAGAAAGCTACACCGTTTCTGCCGAAGATTCCCAGTTTTAGATCGGAAAATGAAAGTCGGAAGAATTCCGCGAGGCTTGCGAGGAGAATCCCTGTTCGGATTTTATCGTATCGAACATCGGGGAAAGGTGAAGTCGGCAGACGAAACTTTGTAGTCCCATGTATTTAAATAAAAGATAAATTCGTCATATACGATATACGCTAAGTACTTGACGGGGAATGTGGAAAAGTTGGAAGATATTTGGGGAGATTGGGGGAGAAGCTGATGAGCAGGAAGATTTTAATTGCCAGCCTCTGGATTTTATGGCTATATTCGGCTAGAGGAAATGTGCAGCTGGGCAGTTATAATTCCATCGAGGAATGCAAGTCGGCAAAGGAAGCCGACCATACGGGCATTATGTTCTGGAAGACCTATTGTGTAGAATCCAAACAGTAAGTCTTAAGAAGGACTGAATTCGCAAAAAAGAGCTCGGAGTCGGGGACGATCCGGGCTCTTTTTCGTTTTGTGGACCCGTTGGAGGGCGGATCATTCGACTTTCCAGGCTGACTTTTTAGACCTTCGTTTTAAACTTGGCTTTTCGAAGACGGAAATTCCGAACGGAGCCTTTCCTTTCCCCTGAAATTCGCTTGCCTTGTGACCTGATTCGTTGATTTTGCTTTTGTGGAAAAAAAAACGTCCTTTAATATTAGATTAATATTATTCTATTTTCTCCTTTTCTACATTATCCTACTCCTTTATAAAATCGCGTTCGTTTGGATCTACTCCTACCGTCTGGACGGGGTCGGAGTGCGGGCGTTTTTGTTGGCTTCTGCGGTCGGCCTTAGATTCGATCTGGCGACGATTTCCATGCTTTTGGCTCTTTTTGCCGTGCCATTGTTGGTACCTGTACTGGGACGGATCCGATTCTATCGATTGTTTTGGGGATATTCCGCCATATTAATCACGCTTTGGATGGTCGGGCATTTGAGCGCGGATCTGATTTATTATGAAAACGGAAATAAGCACCTAGGTTACGAAGGTTTCGTATTCTTCGGAAACAGCTTTTGGGTGATTTTTAAGTCCGCCCTTACGGAAAGCCCTAGGTTCCTGACCTTCATGATTTGCTCTGCTGTCGTTTTTCTCCTCGTTGCGGGCGTCGTTTTCTGGAGAAGGGTGCCTAAAAATTCCGAACAGGGCAACTGGATCTACGAGTCTCTCCGTTTGTTCTTAATCGTGGCATTTTTGGTGATCGCTATCCGAGGAGGCGTGCAGGAAACTCCGCTTCGTCCCGCTTATGCGGCGACTTCTACGAATCCTTTTTTGAACGATCTTCCTTTAAACGGGATCTACACATCCATTATAGATTTGAAAAGTCAAAATTTGAATCCGAATCTGGTGATGAAGAAAACTGACGCGGTGCGGATCGTACGCGAGGAGATCGAATATCCGAACGCTGAGTTTGTAAGCGACAAATATCCTTTGCTGCGTTTTCAAAAAGGAACGAACGAGGGCGCTCCTCCGAACATCGTACTAGTGTTGTTGGAAAGTTGGACCGGTAAATTTATCCGACCCATATCCGACGGGATGGTGGAAGGGAAGGAGCTGACTCCTCATTTTAATCGATTGGTCAGAGAAGGGAAATTCTTCACGCATTTCTTCGCCTCGGGAGGAAGAACTACGAACGGAATGATGTCCGTTTTGACGGGCATACCGGATCGCCCCGGGCTGACCGTGGTTCGTACACACCAAGTCCTCGGCAATTTTTCCGGCATCGGATCCATATTTAAGAACTTGGGTTACGAAACCTATTTCGTAACCGGAGGGGACTTAACCTTCGATAACGAGTCCGTGTTGATGCCTCATTGGGGGTTCCAGACTGTCGTCGGAGAGGCGGAGATCCGGAGTCTCGGACGTTTTCAGAAAGGGGCTTGGGGTTATGACGACGCGGACGTACTGCAATTATTACACGAGAAAATCAGCTCTTCTTCCAAGCCTTTTTTTGGGGTGGCCTTGACTTTGACCACACACTATCCTTATAAGACCCCCGAGAAGCGGTTCGACATTTTCGATTCGTCTATTAGGGATTACGAATATTTAAACGTGTATCATTACTCCGATTGGGCTATCGGTCAATTCATAGAAAGGGCCAAAAAATTTCCGTATTTCAAAAACACCGTTTTTGTCTTTGTGGCGGATCATACCCATCACCGTTATCTGAATTATTACGAGGACAGGAATATCCCCTTCCTGATTTACGCTCCGGGCAGAATTTCGCCTGGAAGGAACGATGCATTCGCTTCTCAATTGGATATCATTCCGACCGTTCTCGGGATCGTAGGAAAACCGGCGTATTTTTCCTCGATGGGCCGGGACTTATTCTCTTCAAACCGTACGGAAAGCGCATACTTCGCGTACGGGACTCTTTTCGGATGGATCGAAAAGGATTTATTTCATCTGGAATATGCGGACGGAAAAGGGGGAGCCGAATATTCGGTTTCGGCGCCGCAGGGTCCGACGGAATTCTGCAAAAAAGACCCGGCTTTTTGTCGCCAAGCCTCCGATAAGGCGCGCGCTTTCTTAAATCTGAGTTATCAATTATTGAATAGTAATTCGATCTTTCCGTCCGAGAAGGAGATGAGGTCCGGATCCTTCGCAGATTGAGGAAGGATCTTATCGCGGTTCCGGCAAAAAGGATCCGTTAAAACGGTCGATTCTTTTCGTTTTTTATCGTCCTCTTATCTCATGTTTGGCGAAGGTAGAAGCCGGTCAAAATCAACGCGCTCTTCTTACGATCCGATTCTTTTGTTTTGGATTTTAAGAGCGGTTCAATTTTTAAAAATCGGAAAATTTTCCGGAATTTCTCTGTTCTTCCTTTTTTCCGTTTCGGCTTGTACAGGCTCCGCTTCCTCCAAAATTTCTCCGCTAGCGGAGAAGGGAGTTCTAGATTTAAGGGAGTGGAATTTTTCCGAGGACGGAATCGTTAAGTTGGATGGAGAGTGGAAGTTCCAGTGGAAAGAACTGACTCTTTCCCGTCCTTCCGAAACGAATTCCGAACGATCCATTTTGACCGTGGTACCGGGAAACTGGAACCAAATTTCGGATATAGAGGGATTGAATTCCTTCCAAGCCTACGGTTACGGTACGTATTCTTTGAAGGTCTTGCTCGGAAAGGATGCGGAAAGACTAATGCTACGTTTTCAGGACGCGGGGACTGCGGCTTCGGTTTTTGTGGACGGAAAAAAAATCGCACGTAACGGAGTCGTCGGAATCGATTCCAATTCCTCAAGGCCTCAGTATCTTCCGCAATACAACTCCCTTTCCTTTCCAAAAAACGAATTTACCATTACGGTGGAGGTTTCCAACTTTCATCACTTTAAGGGAGGACTTTGGGAATCGATACGACTCGGAACGGAATCCGAAATGCAAGTTTTCCGAGAAGATCATGCCAACAGCGAAATGTTTCTTTTCGGAAGCATCATGATTATGGCGTTTTATCATTTCGGTCTTTTTTCGCTCAGGAGAAGGGATCTAAGCGGGCTATATTTCGGAGCGTTCTGCTTTTCCATAGGCATGCGTTTGTTGGTGACCGGGGAAAGGTTTTTGATCAGAAAATTTCCCGATATTCCTTGGGAGTTTTGGAACAAAATAGAATATTTATCCATATACGTTTCCGTTCCTCTTTTCGTGAATTATATGGATGCGCTTTTTCCCGGCGCATTCTCCAGTAGGATCCGAAGAGCGACGCAATGGTTCTATTCTCTTTTGTCAGTTTTCGTGATTCTCACTCCAGCGAGTATTTATTCCCATTCGATGATTCCGTTCGAGCTACTTATGCTCATGAATATCGGATGGTTGATTTTTATACTCGCCAGGCTGTTCTATCGGGGAGCGGAAGGTGCGTCTATGGCCTTGGGAGGACTGTTGGCTCTGACCGCGAGTTCGATAAACGACATACTGTATTCCCAAGCGCTGGTCAGTACAGGATATTATCTTCCTTTCGGTCTCTTTGCGTTCATATTCGCCCAGTCGTATCTGCTTTCCTTCAGGTTTTCCCAGGCATTCCTGTACATAGAGCGATTGTCCGATAACCTTCTAGAAGTGAACAGGGCTTACAGTCGGTTCGTTCCTTTGGAATTTTTGAAATTTCTAAATAAGGAAAACATAACGGAAATCGGTTTGGGAAACCAAGTCCAGAGGGAAATGACCATCCTCTTTTCCGATATCCGCGATTTTACGCATCTTTCAGAAAAGATGAGCCCGAAAGACAATTTCGATTTTTTGAATTCGTACATGAGAAAGATGGGACCCGTCATCCGAAAGAACAACGGTTTCGTGGATAAGTATCTAGGCGACGGTATTATGGCTCTGTTTCCCCATAGCGCCGACGACGCCTTGCAGGCAGCGGCGGAGATGCTTCAGGAACTGGAAGATCTGAATCGAAGCAGAAAGGAGAAAAAGTTCGAACCGATCCGTATCGGAATCGGACTTCATACCGGAACTCTGATGCTCGGAACGATCGGAGAGGACCAACGGATGGATGGTACCGTTATTTCGGATGCAGTCAACTTGGCCTCCAGAATAGAAGGATTGACCAAGCAATTCCATACGAATCTTCTATTGAGCGAAAGCACTTATAAAAAGATCCGTAACAAAAGAAAGTTCAGATTCAAAAGACTCGGAAAAGTCGCCGTAAAGGGAAAGTCCAAGTCCAGCCAAGTATACGAAGTCGTCTGTTAGGCGGGAAAAAATAGAGAGCTGCTTCCTATATTTGCGCTTCCTGAATTATAAACTTAGACGATTTTATGATGAAAGTCGACCACGTTTCCTAGTTTTCTTTCTTCCGGCATATTGACATAACGAATTTTTGATGGATACTGAAATCCGGATGGCTTGCATCCGGAGGTACTATGAAAGTCAATGAAGGAACGCTGGATAGAATTCTACGCGTTGTCATAGGAATGACTCTGGTCGGAGTGGGCTTTTGGTCTAAAACGTGGACGGGCGGCTTTCTGATCATCATCGGATGGATTCCGGTGTTGACAGGTTTAATCGGATGGTGCCCGTTTTATGCACTGCTCGGCTTCCACAGTTATCGGATTAAGAGATCTTAACCGCTAAAAAGCGAACGAAACCCCCGGCGATTCCGAAGAAATTTCGGGATTGTCGGGGCGATTTTAGATCAAGGTCAGGATCATCGGAACCAAAATCGATCTCCATTTTGAAAGCCGGCTACGCCTTCCCGGAAAGATTCGCTGGTCACGACCGGATAGATTCCCTTCGCTTCCGTTTCCAGCGCTTCCTCTAAGGGGCGTCCGTATCCGTCGATTGCGGAAGTGAGATCCGCCATTAAAGCGTCTCTAGGAACAGCGCAGATCTGCTCGGCGTATCTCCTTGCTCGCGCAATTCCTCTGCCTTTGGGAGTGACTTCCCACACGAGTCCGATCGCATGCGCGCGGTCGGCGCGGATTCTCTGGCCCGTAATGATCAAAGGGAGGGCGGAGCCGGGGCCGATCAGCCAAGGCAAATAGACGGTTCCCCCGTCGGCTAACGGAACACCCCAACGTCTACAGGCTACGGAAAACATGGCCTGCTTTTCCGCGATCCGGATATGGCCGTGGCAAAAAAGTTCCAATCCGCCTGCGTACGTATAACCTTGAGAAACCGTGATGACGGGTTTTCTCTGGACCACTCTCGTTCCTCCCATGGGCCCCGTGGAATTTTTGATCCAATGCCTGACTTCGTCGTTCGTTCCGTTTATTTTCATCAGGGTGTTTAGTGCGTTTAGATCCGCACCCGCACAAAAGGATTTTTCCCCGGTCCCTCTCAGGATTGCCACTGTCAGGTCCGGGTCGTCCCGAAATTTCTTCCATGCGGAAAGTAGCAAGTCCGCGGTTTCTCCGTTAACGCAATTGTGTACCTCCGGACGGTTGATTACGATTTCGAAGATGTTTCCGTTTTTCACGGGAATGATTTCCGTAAGAACTGTTTTCTGACTCATACCGTTTTTCTCCCGTCCTAGATGTCCCGACCTAAGTTCTAGTCGCGCCCAAGAATAGGGCCGTTTCCGGTTCTGGAAAGAAGAAAAGAAATCCGGTCTGCCAAATCTTCACCGATGTTTCGTTTAGCGAACATCGTTATTTTATATAAAAAGGATGCGGATCCGAGGATCGCATCTAAGATTTGTATTACGGTAGAAACTGGGAGGTTTTTATGATTCGATCAAAAGTCGGGCTTGCCCTTGGGGCGTTGGTCTTTTTCCTTTCGGCCGCATCGGCATTCGCTGCGGATCTGAAAGTGAGCAGTAAGTCTCTGAAGGAAGGGGGCACATTACCAACGAACAGGTGTTCAACGGATTCGGTTGTTCGGGAGAAAACGTTTCACCCGATTTAGAATGGTCGGGCGCACCCAAAGACACGAAGTATTTTGCGGTTACCATGTACGATCCCGATGCACCGACGGGAAGCGGCTGGTGGCACTGGGTCGTATTCAATATTCCGGCTAACGTTACCAGTCTAGCAGCAAAGGCAGGAAACGAAAAGGGACCTTTGCCTGCCGGAGCGATCCAAAGTCGGACGGATTTCGGTAAACCGGGATACGGCGGACCTTGCCCACCGCAAGGACATAAACCTCATCAGTACATTTTCCGAGTGATCGCGCTCAAAGATAAGGTTCCTTTGGACCAGGACGCGCCCGGAGCGATGGCTGGATTCTATATCAATTCTCTAAAATTGGCGGAAGGGAAGCTGTCCGCAAAATTCGGAAGAAAGTAAAGGTTTGCGGGAGCGTTGTCGGAGGAGATCGCTTTCGGGATCCCTCCGGCTTTTCGGAATCAATTTTTACTGGGCGAACTTTTGGTGAGATAAAAGAATTTCTGCGGAAAAGCGTCGTCTATCACTCCGACCGTCTTCGGACCGGTAATCGTATCGGCAAAGCCGACCAACTCTTCATCAGTTCGATAAATCAAACCCCAATCCATCACTTCCATAATCCCGATTTCATCGGAATCCGCCGAAAAGTTTCCTAAGAAAATCTCTCCCGTCGGATTCAAAATGGAATACAAGTGGGAGCAGATTTTTTGGGCAGTGCGAGTTTTAATATAATCGAAAAGTCCCGCGGAATAGATCATGTCCATTTCGGAAACCGGTACGTACTTTTTGGGATTGGCCGCAAATCTGGAAATCTCTATGTTCAAACAATGGAAATCCAGTTTCTTCTTGCTACGCAAAAGAGCGATTCGGATTCCGTGCTTCGCTTCCGTGATCGCTCTCGGATCCTGATCCAACAGAAAGATGCTCAATTTGTCCAATAAGGATTGATCGGCGTTTCGAACAAGAGTTACGACTTCTCTTGCAGGGCCGCAAGCCACCGATAGTACATAGATCTTATCTTCGGTCTTTTTCAGACGATCCAGTATGGTTCTGTAAAAGAAATTCTGTCTGTGAAAAACCGCCTGCGCGGATTTCAGATTCAAGGTGCACTTGTGCAGACTCTTTCCCAAAAGGTTGGTGCCTTCGTTCGTGTTCCTATAGATGGCGTCCATCATTTCGAAATCGCCGGCATAACCTAACGGCTTTAACGTAGCTCTTTTGACGAACGGATCTAAGAACAGGAACTCCCTCAATTCCTGGCGGATGTACTGGAAGTTGTATCCGATCTCGTTCGGAGGAAGTTCGTGGTAAAGATCGTTGGATTTCTTCTTTAGAAATTCATAAATCGGCTGGAGGAGCATGTAAGTAGCTTCGTAAATTTCCTCCTTCAGATTGTATCCCACCGCGTATTCATAATCGTTCAGACTGGACTCCAATTGGGCCAATAAGGGAGCGATCGCCTGGATTTTTTCCTTGGCTTGGAACACGATGGACAGAGAACCGCTATGAGGATTTTTGGGTTCGTCCGATTCGATCTTATTCTTGATTCCTAACAGGGAATCATGAAGAGTCCGAAACAGTTCCAAGTGAATCGGCTCGTCGAACTGTACGCCATATTCGTAGCCGGATTCCGATTCTTTTTCCCAACGGATCACTCCGCTTAACTTTCGACTATAATGGATTACATCCGTATAGATACTCATTTCCAACGCAGATCCGACCGCGTCGGACACGGTGATCGGATCGGTATGAAAGATTCTCGTGCCGTGTTTCGATACGTCCCGAAGAACCGCGTTTAAGGAGCATTCCTGTCCGTTTAAGGAATGGATTCGGTATTGGCAGCGGTACGTGGGAACGAAAACTTCCTCCTTTGGGAGTTGCTTTTCGATCGCTTCCGCGATTTGGTTAGACGAGGTTTTTTCCATTTACGTGTTTCAGCCGTCCTAAAAGATTTAGCGCGATCGGATTTTCCGGTTCGTGAGAAAAGACGTCCCGAAGAAGTAATTCGGCTCTCTTGGAGTCGCCTATCCTTCTATAAGAATCCGATAATACGATCAGATTGTTCACATGATTGGGATTCCGATTCCGGAATCTTTCCCCGTATTCTATGGAATCTTTATAGTTTTTGTTTTTATTCAGATTTTTGGATAAAAAATACAGATAATGGGATTCGATGGGAGAAGCTTCCACAATTTCCTTTGCGGCTTCGATCGCCTTGTCCATATTCCCGTTTTTGAGTCCGTCCGCTACGATCTGTTTTAAGTGGTCCAGTCTAGGAGAAGAGGAATCCGCTCCGGATCCATTCTGAGAAGGGGATTTTTGAGTGGCCTTGGGCGGGTTGAACGTGATCTTTACAAGCGAAAGGTCATCTATGATGTCTCCGGATTGTTGGAGCGCGGATACGATTCCGTCTAGTTTGCCTTTTCCGCTCTCCACCTTCTCCAAAAAGAAGTTTTCATCCTCCACCATTCCTTTGGCGTTAATCGAGGGGTCGAAGACCATGAGGTCTTCCCGGCCATCCGAACCTAAGATAATCGCATCTCCCGGATGCATCTGGAAAAGGCTCACGAACAATTTGCTCCTTAATTCCAGCATTCCCACTTTCCGGAAATAAATTTGGGAATCGATGAACGTTGCCTTTCCGTCGCGGTAGAGGACGGGAAAGGGATGTTCCGCATTTATGTAATATACTAGTCCTAACTCCTCGTCGATCAATCCGATCACCATAGAGATCATCATCGCGCCGTCGAAGCTCTCGAACGTCTTTTGCAATTCTATGACGGCGTTTTTTAGCCAGCGCTCGGGGTATTGGTTCTGTAGAACTTCCATCATCTTGGTTCTTTGGACCATGGCATGGAATACCGCACCGAATACGATCGCTCCCCCCGCTCCCTGTAGGGACTTTCCCATCGCGTCCGCATTTACGAAGACAGCATAGCTTCTTCCTTTTAAGGTGATCACGTTGGAGACACTGATATCTCCTCCGATCTCCTGGCGCCAAGTCTTGAATACGAATTTCTTTTTCTGACTGGTAAAGAATTCGATATTTACCGAGTTGCTTTTGGCTAGGTTCAAGCTTAACGGCTGTAATACCAAAGAGGTGAGGAAGTAATCCCCGTCCTGTTGGGACTTTAAATTGCTGATCATGTCCATCTTCTCGAATTCGGATTTGGTCAGGGAGAATTTAAAGTGCGCAATCGTCACCGAAATCACGACGGTTCCTAACATAAAATACAGGTTATTGATGATGGAAATGACCTGGTATTCCGGATCCAACAATAGGTTGAGGACTACGTACTGGGCGACGATGATGAAACTGTTCAGAGCCCCTTTCCATGCGTTCCAAGGTAGGAAAAGGTTCACCGCTATGAGAACCAGGTTCAGTCCGGCATAATAGGAGGATTCGAATCCGCCCAGACGGGTCGTCATCAGGGAAATGATTCCTCCTACGATGAAAGTGAACACGTACGCATGAATCGCATTCCAAGGATTCGGAGGAGAATATTTTAAAATAATGAATTGGGCGAGAACGATTAGGCTAGCGGCGGCTCTCAATGTGAAAAAATACGTCAGGTTTTGGTCCAGGTAATTTTTAGGAATGATGAAATAATCCAATCCACCGAAAATCGGGACCAGCGTGAATCCGAGTACGCAAACGATCTGAATCCATTTCTTTTCCAAAGTCCAAACGAATTTTTGAAAACTCTGTTCCTGCGCGAGCATGTATATGTTCCTTAAAAGAAAGTGAGTTTAGGATCGGATTCTTCTTTTTTTATGCAAAAAAGACTAACGTTTTCGAACATCGACTCGAACAAAGCGAGAGGGTGTGAAAAGTTCAGCTATTCTAATCAAGGATAAGGCAACGTCAATAAATAATTAATTCGAACAAACACAATGTTTTCTTTTAAAACATTTATTTTGAATAACGATTCCGAAATGTTACGAGATTGAGAAGGTCCCGTCTTTCGTTGCGGTGCACCAGTTGCAGGTTTGGCGAATGGGGCTTCTAAACGAACGAAATTCCCTTGCTTTCCAGGCGAATTTTCCGAGTCTGTTCGTATGAAATTTTTCGGACTCTCCGTCTTTTTGGCACTGCTTTCTTGTTCCGTTACATCGCATTCTTCCTTCCAAGTGGTACGAGGAAAACCCGGAACGTTGGCGGAAGCTCCTCTCGTGGAAAAAGGACCGGTCGGTTTTCAGAAGATCGTTTCCGCGGATTGGGCCGTGGACCGCGGCGGACTGATCAATTTGAAAGATCCGAAGGCCCGGGAGGCCAAATTGGAACCGGGAAAGGAACCCATTCAGATCTATTTTTACGTGATCGATCATCCCAA